>CAYXQM010000001.1:0-25683 GCA_964467495.1 uncultured Candidatus Saccharibacteria bacterium
GAACTTGAAAGAGTTAGGGAAGAGTTCACAGGGATGATTGTCCACGAATTACGTTCACCTCTTGATGGTATTAAAAAAATAGTAGAACTTATCGTTTCTGGGGCTATTTTACCCGACTCTGATCAGTTTAAAGAATATTTAAATATGGCTCACCAAAGTTCCGCCTCTATGCTCGAGCTTGTCAATGATATTTTGGATCTTTCCAAACTTCAATCTGGAAAGTTTGAAGTCAATAAGGAATCAGCTAGTATCAGAGATGTTATAGAAAACAGAATTGCTTTCTATAAAATATCAGCTGATACTCGAAAAGTTTCTTTATCAACCTTCCTTCACTCAAGCTTGCCGGATAAGACGGATTTTGATCCTCAAGCTTTAAAACAAATTCTGAATAACTTCCTGTCCAATGCTTTAAAATTCACTTCTCAAGGTGGTTCCCTTTTGGTTTCCGCTTTTGTTTATGATAAAAAAGAATTTTTCCCGAAAGATTTACTTGAAAATATAGATAAATCAAAAGCTCCGGTTTTTCCAAACCCTAAGGATATAAAAACCAAAACAACTTCTCTTTGTGTAGTAGTTTCAGATACTGGCATAGGCATACCGGAAGATAGTGTAAAAGACTTGTTCCACACCTTTAAACAGGCAAGACTAAGTCCGGTAGATAAAGAGAGCAAAGGTACAGGATTAGGTTTGGTCATTGCTAAGGGTATTGCAGAGGCTCACGGTGGTTCTGTGGGTGTGGTTTCGACCGAAGGTAGTGGTACCAGTTTCTTCTTTACCATTCCTCTTAATTAGTGCTAATATTTATACATTACAAATAAACCTACCATTATGAAGAAGATACTTGTTATAGATGATGACCAATTTTTTTGTAAAACTCTAGAAGCAGCTTTACCAAAAAATAAGTACACTTTAGTAGCTGCCGAAGACGGAGAGATAGGACTCGCCAAATTACAGTCGGAAAAACCAGACCTCATTATTCTTGACTTAATGATGCCGAAACTTGATGGCACCGAGTTTATGAAAAAACTTCAATCTTCTCCTGATTTACACAAAGCGCCGGTTTTGGTTTCTTCTAATCTTTCTAGTGTCAAAAAAGTTAGTGATGTGATGGCTTTGGGGGCAGTGGGTTATGTTATAAAATCAGACGAAAGCATGGCTTCCATTGTTCAGGATATAGAACGAATTCTTGGGGAAGAACAAAAATCGCAATAATTAATCCGCCAGCTAAAATATTTTAGTGATAATTACTCCGGCATAAACGGTTATAATATTGCTTGGTATGAGGCCAAGTACGGTGCCTATGATATAGTCTTTAACACTTATTCTAGAGACTCCCATGAGAACATTTAGAATATTGAATGGCATTATTGGAGAGATTCTAAAAAATATAAGATCCCAAACCGCCCCCGCTTCTAATCTCTCATTGTATTTTTTGAGTATCCCCAGATATCTATTCTTTAAAGCGCTTTCAACCCATGTTTTTCCAAGTTTTCTACCTATTTCAAAAACTAAGATTGAACTTACAAAACCTCCAATGACAGTATATAGAAGACCGTACCAAAATCCAAAAAGAATTCCCGCTATTATCATAAAAGGAGTTGAAGGAAAAAAGATAGTGCCGGCGGCATAAAGGATTAAGAATAAAAATGGAGCCCAAACACCAAAATCTTTTATACTCTGACGTAAGGTTTCGGTTGAGACATTATCTCCCAAGGTCAAATAAAGAGTGATTGAGATTACAATAAGAAAGATAAAAATTCCAAACCCCCATTTTTGCAATTTTTGCCCAAACATAGGAATATAATAGCATGATTTTATACGGAGCTCCGGTAAGGGAGGAAATAAAGAAGAAATTGATAAAAAGAGTCAAAAGGCTTAGAAAAAAGCCTTGTTTAGCTATTATCCAAGTTGGAGACAAAGAAGACTCAAATATTTATATAAGAAAGAAAGAGGAGTTTGGAAAGGACATAGGAGCAGAAGTAGTTGTTAGAAAATTTAAACTCGACACAAACACACGAATAAAAGCGAATGACACAAACGGAAAAAAAGTAATAGAAGAGATAGAGAAATTAAATAGAGATAAAAAAGTAAATGGTATAATTGTTCAATTGCCACTGCCGGTAGGTCTTAATACCAAAAAAATAATTCAAGCTATTGATGCAGATAAAGATGCTGACGGATTAAGAGAGATTAAGGAAAAGAGAGAAAATGGAGTGCTGATTACTCCAGCTACCGCCAAAGCGGTAATGGCTTTACTTGATTTTTATAAAATCAAGATGAGAGATAAAAAAGTGGCAGTCATTGGGCAATCAATTTTAGCGGGTAAACCAATCAGTGATGAATTTGAAAAAAGAGGGGCAAAAGTTTTTCGTTGTGATACCAAAACTCAAAACATTCCGGCTATTGCAAAGAAGTGTGATATTTTAATTTCTGCAGTTGGAAAAGCCGGGTTAGTGACCAAAAAATTTGTAAATAAAAAGCAGGCGGTGATAGATGTGGGAATAAATAGGACCCCACCCCCTGGTCCCCTCCCCAAAGGAGAGGGGGTTTCGGATTCCCTTCCCCTTGGGGGAAGGGCTGGGGATGGGGTTTCTAAATTAGTGGGAGATGCTAAATTTGAAGAAATAGAGCCAATTGTTAGGGCTATTACTCCCGTCCCTGGTGGTGTCGGCCCTTTGACCGTAGCTTGTCTGTTTGAAAATCTTCTTGATTTATGTAAATAACGGTGCTATACTTAATAAAATTATAAATTTTTTAGTTTTAATCAACACATATGTTCAATCAATTTTTTGGAGAAGAAGGAGCAAAAAGAGTATCAAAATGGACTGCGTCCGTTCTATTTTTTCTATCCATTTTTTTGGTAGTAAAAATTATCGCTGACCTGAAAGCACTACCAGATATTGGCCGAGACATTTATCCACAGTCAACTATTATGGTTAGCGGTGAAGGCGAAGCTTTCGCTATTCCTGACATTGCCTCATTCTCATTTTCAGTAACCGAAGTAGGTGAATCAGTAGCCGCTGCCCAAGGTTTACTTGATACCAAAATTAATCAGGCTTTAGCTGTATTAAAGGATGCCGAGATAGAAGATAAAGATATAAAAACTACCGGCTACAATGTTTATCCAAAATATGAATGGCAACAAGTGTATTGCGTTACTTACCCTTGTCCTTCGGGAAAAAATAAACTAATTGGTTATGAAGTAAGCCAAAGTGTAACAGTTAAAGTAAAAGAAATAGATAAAGCAGGAGATTTGGTTAGCAAAATAGGCGCCGTAAATGTTTCCAATATTAGCGGTGTGGAATTTACTGTAGACAACAGAGAAGATTTTGTCTCTCAAGCCAGAGAAGAGGCCATAAAAAAAGCCAAGGAGGAAGCTAAGATTTTAGCTAAACAACTCGGAGTTCGTCTGGGGAAAATTATTTACTACAACGAAAATGGCAATTACCCGATTTATTATGGGATGGAAGGAAAAGGTGGTGGTACTGATATGGCAGTTTCTTCCATAGCTCCATTGAGGGCAGAATTACCACAGGGCGAAACCAAGATTACTTCACAGGTTACTATCACTTACGAGATAAAATAATCTGGTTGACAGGAGTTTTGGTTTGTGTATAATGGAGGAACAATTTAATAAAAAAGACCCCGAAAGGGGTTTTTTAAAAGCAAAAATATGTCAATCATAAATTATTTTAAAGAGACAAAGGGAGAGATGCAACATGTCAATTGGCCGACCAAAAGGCAATCAGTCATTTTCTCTATTGTGGTTATCATTATTTCTATTTTGACAGCCTTCTTTTTGGGTCTATTTGATTTCATTTTCTCCAGAATTTTAAACTTAATTGTAGGATAAATTTATGTCTAAACAACAAATAGAAGAAGGCAGGAATTGGTATGCTGTTCATACTTATTCTGGATATGAAAATGCGGTATTGAGAAACCTCAAACAGCGTATTGAATCTTTGGGTATGGAAGACAAAATTTTCAACGTTATTGTGCCTACCGAAAAAAAGATAAAAATAAAAGGTAATAAAAGAGTGGAAGAGGCGGAAAAAATTTATCCCGGTTATATCTTAGTAGATATGATTGTTTCTGAAGATTCGTGGTATGTAGTTCGTAATACTCCCCGGGTAACCGGTTTTGTTGGTTCGGGAGTCTTTCCGGTTAAGCTAGATCCCAAAGAAGTGGAGGAACTTTTCAAGAGAATGAATTCAGAAACAGTTAAACATAACATTGACCTTTCTTTAGATGATGCCGTTAAAATTGTTGACGGGCCATTTAAAGATTTGGAAGGTAAAGTGGGGGAGGTAAACGAAGAGCAAGGCAAGGTTAAAGTTTTGGTGCCTATGTTTGGTCGCGAAACTCCGGTGGAATTGGACTTCTTGCAAGTTAAAAAGATATAAGGTAGATTAACGCGCATGGCAAAGAAAATAACAAAAAAAATAAAATTGGTCATAACAGCAGGTAAAGCCACACCGGCTCCACCTGTGGGCACGGCTCTTGGACCAGCCGGTATTAACATTGGTGAGTTTGTCACTAAATTTAATGATGTCACTAAGGGTATGGAAGGTTTGGTGCCAGCTGAAATTTCTGTTTATGAAGACAGGACTTTTGATTTTATATTAAAGACTCCGCCTACTTCGAGTCTTATTCTTAAAGCTTTGGGTATTGAAAAAGGTGCCGGCAAACCGCCTGCTCAAAAAGTAGGTACTATCACTTACAAACAACTTGAGGAAATCGCCGAAAAGAAAATGGTTGACCTTAATGCCAACGACCTTGCTTCTGCCGTCAAAATCATCTCCGGCCAATGCCGTAGTATGGGCGTTGAGGTGAGGGGGTAAAAATTACACACATGGTTCCAAATATGAAGTTGATAAAGGAAGTCTGTGAAGAAGAAGGCTTCCTTTTTCGTTCCATAGATAAATCAGGTAATTTGATAGAAATGAAATATTCTGGCATATCTTACATGTTTGCTTATACTACCACTCCGTTTAATAGAGAAGATATACAACATGTTTGCAATGATAAGTTTCTTACATATGAACTTTTACACAATAAAATAAAAATGCCAAAAACCAAAAAATATTTACGACCAGATTTAAACCCAACTTGGCACGACACAATAGAATTTTCTTCTGTACTAAAAATTACCAAGGATATCCAAAAAAACTTCAGCTTCCCTTTTATTGTCAAAATGAACGCTGGGTCGTTGGGGAGAAATATCTTTAAATGTGATAATGAAAAAGATATTAAAAATGCTATAGCAAAAATATTTAAAGAAGATTGGGCGCTTTTGGCTCAAAAATTGATTCATAAAAAAGAAGAATTTAGAGTAATAATTGTTAATAATTCCGTAGAGCTTGTATATCATAAAGGGGGTAAAGAGTTTTTCTATAAGGGAGATGAAATATTTGAAAAAATTAAGGATTTTCTCAATCCGATTAGCAAACACTTAAACTTAGGCTGGGCAGGATTAGATGTCACCTGCGATAAAAAGAATAAATTTTGGCTTATAGAAATAAATTCCAGGCCTTCTTTCGTTTCGGCAATTAGGGAGGGGAAGAAAGAAATTTTGAAGCCTTTATATAAGAAAGCTTTTCAGGAGATTTTACAATAATCCAATCAACGGGTTGATCATGGGGTTTTTGTGCAAGAGGTTTAGTGGAGAATTGTGTGGAATGGCAGACTCCGATTCGAGGCCATTTTCTTGGTACTTTAGATAAAAAGCGATCGTACCACCCGCCACCATTTCCGTGGCGGGTACCACAAATATCAAACTTTCTGCCTGGAATCAAAATAAAAGTCTTTCTATTTTTGCATTCTGTCGTAATTTTGTTTGCCCACCAAAACGGATCACTATTTCTGTCACAAGGTATAAAAATATTTGAGGCAGGAATTTTTAAATGGAATAACGCGTCTTTATGACTTATTTCATTTGTGAGTGGTTTATACAAAATAACCACCTCACATCCTGATATTATTTTTTTAAATTCTTCTAAAGAATCTTTATATTTATCCTGCATTCTACCTTTCCAAAATTACATAATCAAATGGAGGAGTGTGGTTGAGGTGGAGTTCGCGGGAGACTTCTTTTTTGAAATTGGAATAATCGGGGAAGAAAACATCGGCTTCTGGTTCGTCTTCTACGATTGTGAGATAAAGTCTGTCAGCAAATTTTATAGTAGCAGAGTAAACCATGCCACCACCGATTACAAAAATTTCGTCTGAATCAGCTTTCTTTCCAGCGTCCAAAGCTTTTTCTATTGAATCTACGACAATTAATTCATCAGCTTGAGGCAGATCTTTTTCGCCAAGATGTGATATCACAATGTTTGTTCGACTGGGAAGAGGTCGGCCGATAGATAAATAAGTATTACGGCCCATTATTATAGGGTGGCCGGTAGTTAATTGTTTAAATCTCGGTAGGTCACCCTCAATTTTCCAAAGTAGCTGGTTCTTAAAACCAAGGGCTCTTTTGCTCTTACTTACAGCGGCAATTAGACTGATTTTGGGGTTTTTTGCAAGATTTGCCATAGAAGTTTGGGTTGCTATACTTACAAGAATAAAGGAAATGCAACATTATGTCTACTTACGAAATAGAAATAAAAAGTCTTCTTGGCGCTAAAGAAAAAGCCGAAGAACTTAAGGGTAAAATAAAATCTAAAGGAGCTAAACTCACTGCTTCCAATAAGCAACTCAATCATTATTTTATTTTGAATGATAGTAAGAAACTTTTAGATAATTTATCTCCTCATATCTCTGAAGGAAAGAAAAATTTATTTGAAAAAATTCTGAAAGAAGGGGAAAATCTTTCCGTACGCACGCGAGATACTGACGGCAAAGTTATTTTTGTGGTCAAAGCTTCTATTGGAGATGACACAAGCACAAATGGTGTATCACGCATGGAGTTTGAAGATATTATGGATACGAGTTTAGAAAAATTAGATAAGCTTTTGCTTAAAGCTGGATTAGAATATCAGGCTAAATGGTCAAGAGAAAGAGAAGAGTATAAAATGAATGACATAAATATATGCCTAGACAAAAATGCTGGTTATGGGTATTTAGCTGAATTTGAAAAAATGGTTTCTGATCATTCGGAGGCGGACCAAACTAAAACAGAACTACTTTCTCTAATGAAAGAACTCGAAGTAGAAGAATTAATGCAAGATAGATTGGAGAGAATGTTTGCTCATTACAACTCTAATTGGCAAGATTATTATGGAACAGATAAAGTTTTTGTTATTAAATAATCAAAAAATATGTTTCTATCCGATAATGATATAAGAAAAGCGGTAAAAAATGGTGACATAACAATTTCACCCTTTGATAAAAAACGACTTCAGCCGGCAAGTTACGATATTCTTTTGGGTAATAAATTTATCCTTACTGATGACCATGCCACAGATGCTATTAATCCTGTAAAAAAGAAATTCGCTAAGACTCGAGAGATAATTTTAAAAAAGGGAGAGACCTTTGTTCTCCATCCGGGAGTGAGTATTCTTGGTATCTCTATTGATTATTTTGGTTCTAAGAAATATCTTGTCCAACTTCATGGCAAAAGTAGCTTAGCACGCATAGGTCTTATGGTTCACAATACTGCTGGTCTTATAAACCCCGGGCATTTTCTGCGGGTCACTTTTGAACTATGTAATCTTAATAAGGTTCCGATAATTCTTACTCCTGGTATGGAGATTGGTCAAATCACATTCTCTCAAATGTCTTCTAATCCGGGGATTGATTATGATTACAAGAGGATTGATAGCACATATGTAGATAAGCAATGGAGGGTTAAAACTAAGTTAAAGAAAAGAAAAACTAAATAAATTCACATGAAAAGCAAAAAACACCCTGAATACCAATATTTAGACCTGCTCAAAGATATATTAGACAACGGGGTCGTTAAGCATGACCATAATACTGGTATGGGTCTTACAAGCGTATTTGGTAGACAAATACGTTTTGACCTTTCGGAAGGATTTCCTCTTTTAACTACCAAAAAAGTTCCTTGGAACAGCATTATGCAAGAACTGTACTGGTTTATGTCTGGTCAGACCAATATAAAATACTTGGTGGATAATAAAGTGCCTATATGGAATGATTATCCGTTTAAGATATATAAAGCAAAAGCTGACAGAGGTAAATTACCGAGTCTGACTAAGGAAGAATTTGTAGAAAAAATTGGGGAAAACAAAAAATTTGCTAGAGAACATGGGGAATTACCAAAAATTTATGGGGAACAATGGCGAGCGTGGCCAGCTTCTGATGGCAGGAAAATAGATCAGCTGGCATGGGTTATAGATACTTTGAAAAATTTTCCAGAACGTAAGCATGCGGTTCTCTCAGCTTGGAACCCCCAGTTTCTTTATGCTATGGCTAAACCAGGTGAAGCCCTATCCTTCCCTCTGTGTCACATAATGTTCCATTTTAATGTATCTGGAGATAAGCTTTCATGCCTTCTGTACCAAAGGAGTTGCGATATGTTCCTTGGTGTTCCATTTAACATTGCTAGTTATTCAGCTCTAACAATAATAATCGCTAAACTCGCTGGATATAAACCTGGAGAATTTATTCACACATATGGTGATGCCCATATTTACCATGACCATTTGGAACAGGTAAAAGAACAACTGACTCGAAAACCAAAACCTTTTCCAAAGTTGGTTTTAAGTAATAAGATCAAGGATTTAGACAGCTTCCGTCCTGACATGGTTACTCTTGAAGATTATAATCCACATCCACCACTAAGAGCTCCCATGACTGTAGCTGGGGGATTTAATGAAAAAGACAGAAAAAATTTTAGAAAAAAGAATAAAAAGAAATGAAAGATAAAAAAGTAGAAAAATTAATAAAAGGAGAAGAAAAGAGACAAGCCGAAGGATTAGAACTCATTCCTTCTGAAAATTATGTTTCCGAAGATGTTTTAAGGGCAAACGGTTCGGTCTTTACCAACAAATATTCCGAAGGTTATCCGGGCCGAAGGTATTACGGTGGACAAGATTTCACTGATGGGGTGGAACGTTTGGCCATTGAGCGGGCCTGCAAACTTTTTAAGTGCAAATATGCCAATGTTCAGCCGCATGCCGGCGCGCCAGCCAACATTGCTGCTTATTTTGCTTTGATGGAGCCGGGCGACACTATTATGGGTATGGATCTTTCTCATGGTGGGCACTTAACCCATGGTCATCCCGTGACCAATATCAGCAAAATTTTCAGATTTATCAGATACAAAATGAAAAATCCGGAAACGGGAGAGATTGATTTTGACGAAATGCTCAAAGTAGCTATGAAAGAAAAACCAAAAATAATTTTGGCTGGATTTTCTGCTTATACTCGCGAACTTGATTACGCAAAATTTTCTAAAGTGGCCAAAAAAGTTGGTGCTTTAGTAATGGCTGATGTGGCTCATATTGCAGGGCTTATCGCTGGCCGAGCACATAAAAACCCATTTGATTATGGGTTTGATATTATGACCACCACTACTCACAAAACTTTGCGCGGTCCCCGTGGAGGGATGATTTTGGTTCGTGATAGCGAAGAACTTGCCAAAAAGATTGATAAAACAGTATTCCCCGGGCTTCAAGGAGGTCCTCTGATGCATCATATAGCGGCTAAAGCTGTCTGTTTTGGAGAAGCTCTTACCCCGGCTTTCAAAAAGTATGCCAAGCAGATTATCAAAAATGCTAAAGCTATGGCTAAAGTATTTTTAGATAATAAAATCAGACTTATAGGCGGGGGCACTGATAATCATTGTTTATTAGCTGATGTGTATGGTTCGCTCGGAGTGACAGGTAAAGAGGCCCAAACCGTTTTGGATGAAGTTGGTATAACTTTAAATATGAATGTTATAGCAGATGATCCTCGAAAACCTCTGGACCCATCGGGTATTAGATTTGGTACTCCGGCTATTACTACTCGCGGTTTTAAAGAAAAGGAATGTAAACGTGTAGCTGAGCTTATGATAGCTATCTTGAAAGACAAAGATAACAAAAAATTAAAAAAAGAAGTTCATGCAGAAATAAAAAGACTTGCTAAAAAATATCCCATTCCCAAAAAATTCGTGTAGAATATAAGGATGAAAATTAAAGAAAAAATTGAAAAGTGGACTAAAGAAACATTAAATACGGGAAAAGTAATTTTAGTGCACCCGAAGGATATTAAAAATGGGGATTATTCTTTTTTCTCTTCTTCTGAAAATTCAGAAAAAGATGTAGAGAGATTGAATGAAAATAAAATAAAAGAAATAGAAAAAATAGAAGTAGTTGGTAAATTTATAAATTTTCATTTATCAAAAGAATTTTTTGCTGAGGCTGTCTCTGAAATAAATAAACAAAAAGAAAAATTTGGTAGTAATAATTTACTTGAAGACCAAAAAATAATAATTGAATATACCAACACTAATGTTTTGAAACCGATGCATATAGGACATCTTATGGGCAATGTCATTGGTGAATCCTTGTCTCGGATTATTGAAAATAGTGGTGCTAAAACCAAAAGAAACACTTACCAAGGTGATACCGGCCTGCATATTGCCAAAGCTGTGTGGGGTATAAGAAAAAATGGTGGTCAGAAAGAAGGAGATTTATCAGCCAAAGCTGATTACATTGGCCGATCTTACGCTTTAGGAGCGGATGCTTACGAAGATGATGAAAAAGCCAAAAACGAAATAATAGAAATAAACAAAAAGCTTTTTGAGCAATCAGACAAAGAACTTGTTGATCTATATAAATGGGGCAGGCAAGTCTCTTTGGATCATTTTGAAGAACTTTACAAAAAACTTAGCACTAAATTTGATTATTACTTTTTTGAAAGCCAGGTAGCGGAAGATGCTCTAAAAATTGTTAAAGAAAATATTGGCAATGTTTTTGAAGAAAGCGATGGGGCCATTGTTTTCAGGGGAGAAAAATTTGATCCCAAGCTCCATACTCGAGTCTTTGTCACTAGCCAAAACATACCAACCTACGAAGCTAAGGATATCGCCCACGCCATCAGAAAAGAAAAGGAATTTAAATCGGATAAATCTATAATTGTTACCGCCAATGAACAGGACGAATATTTCAAAGTGGTTATAAAGACTTTGGAGCAAATAAATAAAGAAATTGCAGACAAGACCACCCATCTTTCTCATGGAATGCTTAAATTGCCGACCGGCAAGATGTCTTCTAGAAAAGGGAATGTTATTACTGGAGAAAGTTTGATAAAAAAAGTTGAAGAATTGGTGGTAGAAAAAATAAAAGACAGAGAATTTGATGATAAAGAAAAAAATGAAATAACAGAAATAGTAGCTATTGGAGCAATTAAATATTCAATACTTAGACAAGCAATTGGGGGAGACATTATTTTTGATTTTGGTAAATCGATTTCGTTTGAAGGAGATTCGGGGCCATATTTGCAATATACTGCAGTGCGCGCTAACTCTGTGCTCAAAAATGCCAAAAAATTAGACCACACTCTTAAAATATCAAAGGGCACCTTTGATACTTGGGAGACGATAGAAGTAGAAAAAATGCTTTATAGGTTTCCGGAAGTAGTAGAGAGAGCTGGAAAAGAATACGCTCCACACCACATTGTTACCTATTTAACTGAACTGGCTGCTGCTTTTAACAGCTTCTATACAAAAGAAAAAATAATCGACGAAGCTAACCTAAATGCTTCGGCTTACAAAATTGCTCTCACTCAAGCCATCTTCCATACTCTCCACAACGGCCTTTATCTCCTTGGTATAAAGGTTCCGGAGAGAATGTAGAACTTAGCTTTATTATTTTAACCATGAATGTTTAAAGAATGGTTCGCACGAAGGATTCCATAAAAACATGGAGTATGTTAAAATTAGATAATATGAAAAAATTAGAAAAAATTATAAAAGCTTTTGGAAATGAAAGTCGGCTTAAGATTCTTAAATATTTGAAAAGTAAAAAATCTGCCTCAGTTATTGATATAGCAAAAACAAACAAACTCTCTTATAAAGCGGTCTCTAAACACCTGGGCATTCTTTATCAGGTGGATATTGTAGATAGAACTCAAAGCGGATATGAAATGCGATACAAAATCTCGAATTCTTTAGACCCCAGAGCTTTTGCTATCCTCAGATTGATTTAACATCTCGAATTCTTTTTGCACAGTTTTATTTATAGAATGGTTCGCCCGAAGGGTTCCATAAGAGATGAGGAGTAATTTTAGTTATGCACAAAAGTTTTTGTATTTTTAAAGTTTGGAACGATTTAATTTATTTAATGAAGATGAAAAATGTTTGGATAATCTGTGTGTTTTCTTTTTTATTTATTTTTGCCTTTGCCAAAAATTCTTATGCGGAAATTACTTATCCGTATACAACGTAATCTAATCAATAGCTTGGACGTGATTTAATAATTGTATTGGGGCGCGAAATGAAATTCCCATGTGCAATCTTTCGGTATTGTAATACTTTAAATATTTTTTAAGAGCCTCGTTGATTAAAGGAACTTCTCTCTTAACTTTGTCCAAACATTCTTCCTGCACTGTTCGATTGAATCTCTCGATGTGTGAGTTGTCATTGGGTTTGCCAATTCTGGTGTAGCGATGATTCTTTTTGATCTGACCCACAAACCACATACCAAACTCCAGTCCATGATCAGATTGAAGCATGAGGAATGAGAAGTTTGCTTCTCTTTGGGCTTCTCTCACAAAATCTAACATCATTCTGCTATTCATTTTTTCATAACATTTTGCATACACCCATCTTGAAAAGACATCAATCAATACAAAAACATATATTCTGGTCTTTTCTCCAGTCATGAGATGAATAGTGTCAATCTCAACCAAATTACCAGCTTTTAGAGGGTACGGACGATCTACATGAGGATGAAATCGTTTCCATGGACTTCTCTTGTTTAATAGTCCGGTTCGGTCTAGTGTGCGTTTGACAGACGAGAGAGATATTCCAATTCCTTGATTCAGAAGCTCTTGATGTATGACCTCAGCACATCTTTTGGTCTTGAGTCTTTGGTGGAAGATTTTCCATATCATATCATTGGTTAATTCTTTCGGATGATGTTTTGGTCTCGATGAGAGTGTCGGTATGAGATGATATCCGTATCTTTCTGCTTTCTTGACCCATTTGCATATGGTACTGGAGCCTACACCAAACCGTCGACCGGTTTCGGTTGGTGTGTGACCTCTTCTGACCATATCTGCCGCTTGTTGACGCACTTTCGGCATGTGCGGATTTTGTGTGTATGCCATATGCTCCGATTCTACCTTATTGCGTCCAAGCTATTGAACCATTACGAATATTTTGACAGATAAAATAGTAGATAGCGTTGTGTATTTAAGTTGGGTTGAAAACTTACTATCAATACAACTGCAATCACCCATAGATATGGTTGTTATTGCTCCCGATGGTAAAAAAATAGGCAAAAACTTTGAAACGGGAGAAGAATACAACGAAATTCCACTGGCGTTTTATTCCGGATATCAAACAGATGATGAATATATAACTATTCCAAATCCTTTGAATGGGGAGTATAAAATAGAAATACAAGGTACGGAAAATGGAGGGAAATATGGGGTAATAACTAGTTTTATCACAGAAGAAACACTAGCGACCAGTGAGATTATTGGCACCACAGAACCATCCCAAATAACCAACCTATCTGTTTCTGTAGATAATCAAAATCCAGAAAATATAGAAACAGAGAAAGAAGTGACATTAGAGATATTATTAAATGACATTAATAAATCTTATGAATTAGGGTGGATTACTGACAAAAAACTCAAAGATAAGCTCGTTAAAAAAGTAGAAAAGATAATAAAAATAGAAGATAAAATAGGAAAAACTGAAGAGAAAAATAAAAAGAACAAAGACAAAAAAATTGAAAAGATGGTAGACAGGATAGACAAAAAAGCTGCCCAAGCTTTAATTATAGAATTAAAAGGATATGAAAAAGACAAAATGAATGAACAAGCGTATAATCTTATTAAATACGATTTAGAATATTTAATAAATAATAATTAAAAAATGAGAAATAATATTTTGTTGTTTATTTTAGTTTTAGCAATAAGTCTCGCCACAGCTTCTTATTTTGGTGGTTGGTATGATTATTTTGTACCACAGTATGATTACTCACTATTGGGAATTGATCAGGAGACTATTGTGTATGTAGCTGGTTTATTTTTTGCTTACGTATTTTTTGTCCCGTTTATATTTGAATTACTTGGGAAAGGAAGCAAAAACAAATGGATGGTTATTCTTTTGGCTCCAGTGATACTTTTTTATCTATATGATAGTGTGGCACTTGTCTACATCCCCATTATCGCCAGCATTGCCGGCTGTCTGATTGCAAAACTGACTAATCTTGTTATTCGGCAATTCAGACATCCTAACCCGCCGATGGTGATTAAGTGAAGATAAAATAAACTCTTGAATTAACTCTAGAGTTAATTCAAGAGTTACAAATAAATTAAAATTATGGAAAAACTAGACCCAAATTTACAAAAAAAATGGGAAAGTGAACTTGCCAAGGAAGGTTTACCTGAAACTCCTTCGGGAAAAGAAACAGTTGTTGAAGAAACAGGAGGTGATATCCTTAACGCTGAAGAAAAAATGCTTGCAAAAGCCATGGAGGATATTTTAAGAGAGTATAATGCTCTACCAAGTGAGATTCAGCAAGATATTATTGATGATATTAAAAAACGAAAAGAAGTAGGAGCAAGTTTTAAAACAATTTCTGACCGCTTACATCTTTTGGTCCAAAAAGGTTCCGAGCTTGATGTCATGACTAACGAAGATTCAGACAGATACTACCAACCACAACCTTCACTGGAAGAAATAAAATTGAAAGAGGAAATAGAGGGAAGAAAAGAGATTGTTTCAAGGGATATTGATGACCTTTTAAAAAAATTAGAGCAAATTAAACAAAAAGGTATTAATAAAGCAAACAGAAGAGGGAATTCTGATGAAAACAAACCGCCAAAGTTACCTCCAGATCAAATACATTAAAATTATGGGTAGAAAATCTTTAGAAAATCGTAATGTAAGGAAACTTACAAAAACAGGGGGAGGGAAGAGCATCTCTGTAACTTTACCAATTGAATACATTCGAGAATTAAAATGGAAAGACCGCCAAAAGGTGATTGTAAAAAAGAAAGACAAATCCTTGATTGTTTCTGACTGGAAACCAAAGTAAAAAATATACGAAGAATATCCAGCCGTTTAGACGCCCTCAAACTTCGCTCTGGTTAGCATAAAGTTTTGCTGAACAAGTAACCCGCCGATGGTGATTAAGTAAAAGGGGGATAAAGGAGTGCTGGATATTTTATATTTGCTATAATTGAAGTAAGTATGTGTCCACGTTCGATTTGCTCCCCCTAGGCAGGGTCAGCTGCGCTCGGCGAGTGCGCGGCTGACCCCCTTTTTTATGTTAAAATAATGGCAGTTACTACTATTTAATTTGAATAAATATGATAAAAGAATTCAAACAATTTTTATTAAGAGGAAACGTGGTTGACTTGGCGGTCGGGGTGGTTATTGGTGCCGCTTTTGGAACCGTGGTATCTGCTTTAGTTTCAGATTTGCTTACTCCTTTCATCGCTGCCATTGCCAAAGTTCCAGATTTTTCCGGTTTGGCTTTCACTATCAACGGAAGTCAATTTATGATAGGCCATTTTATCAACGCTGTTATATCGTTTGTATTAGTCGCTGCCGCCATATTCTTTTTTGTGATTAAGCCCATGAATATGCTCATTTCTCGTTCTCATAAAGAACCGCCTGCTGATCCTACTACTAAAAAATGCACCGAATGTCTGAGTGAAATACCAATTGAAGCCAAACGTTGCTCTCACTGCACTCAAAAAATAGCTGAATAGAAATTTTAAGGAAAAGAGTATAATGTGGCCATGTCAGAACCGCTGGCCAGCAAAATACGCCCTCAAAATCTGGACCAATTCGTTGGTCAGAAGCATTTGGTGGGTAAAAATAAGCCTATTAGGGTGGCTATTGAAAAGAAGCACCTTTTTTCTTTTGTCCTGTGGGGACCGCCTGGATGTGGTAAAACTACTTTGGCTCGTATCTATTCTAAAAGTCTTGATGCTGAAATGTTTGGGCTTTCGGCTGTTTCGGCAGGCAAAGAAGATATTCGGAAAATCTTAAAACAAAAGGTTACCAGACCCAAAATTTTATTTTTAGACGAAATTCACCGATTTAATAAGGCTCAACAGGATTTTCTTCTGCCTTATGTTGAAAGCGGAGAGATGACTTTAATAGGGGCTACTACCGAAAATCCTAGTTTCGAAATTATCTCACCACTTCTTTCCCGAGCCAGAGTTTTTGTGCTGGAGTCTTTGAATGAAGAGGAAATGAGTAACATTATTGCTCGGGCGGAGGTCAAAATAAAAAAAGATGCCGAAGAGTGGCTTATTAATATGGCAGACGGAGATGCTCGGCAGGCTATTGCCGTTATTGAAGCCTCAATGAATTTATACGGTGATTGTTCCTTGGAACATTTGAAAGAAGCTTTGCAGTCAAAATTTTTACGCTACGACAAGAAAGGAGAAGAACATTACAATATTATCAGTGCCTTTATAAAAAGTATGCGCGCCAGCCAGCCCGATGCCGCTCTCTACTATATGTGCCGAATGATTGATGTCGGAGAAGACCCCAAGTTTATTGCTCGGCGAATGGTGGTTTTTGCCAGTGAAGACATAGGATTGGCCCAACCGACAGCTCTGGTGGTGGCCAACGCCGTTTTTCGAGCGGTAGAAACTATTGGTTTGCCAGAGTGCACTGAAAATCTGGCTCATGGAGTGATTTATTTATCCCAAGCCAAAAAAGATCGCTCGGCCTACGACGCTTACTTAAAAGCTATGGCTGACGTAAAAAGTTATGGCGCTCTGCCGGTGCCTCTCAAAATCCGCAATCCGGTGACCAAATTGATGAAGGATTTGGATTATGGTAAAGATTATGAAAAATACACCAAAGACGACCTTCTGCCTGAAAAATTAAGCGGCAAAAAATATTTATGATAAAATTAAAAATATGAAAAATACAAAGTTAATATTTTGGGCGGTGGTGAATTCGTTGGGGATTGTGGTTTACGCCTCTTTGGTCGCTTTTGTTATGTTTAACGGAGAAAAGTTTTTTGGAAAAGCTGACGATTTTACCGGACCCCTGATGATTCTACTTCTTTTTGTGGTTTCTGCGGTCATTACTGGCTCTCTGTTTTTGGGACGTCCAATTTACTTATATTTTGAGGGCTTAAAAAAGGAAGCCATCAAACTTTTCTTTTACACCCTCTTCTCTCTCCTCCTCATCACCCTCATAATTTTCGCTGCTAAAATCTTATAGAATAGACTCTATAAGGAGTTTGACTTTATCTGTTGATTCATATAGTATATTTGAGTCCGCCCAAGGCGGATTAAATTTACCTATTTTATGTCAAGGTCGCTTAAAAAGGGTCCTTATGTGGATCCGCGTGTACTCAAAAAGATAGAAGGCAAAAAGCCGGACGATATTGGAATTGTCAAAACTTGGTCACGAGCTTGTGTCATTGCTCCTGAGATGGTGGGTTTTACGTTTGGAGTCCACAACGGTCGGGACCATATTGAAGTCTTTGTGACTGAGGATATGGTTGGTCATCGCTTGGGAGAATTTTCTTTAACTCGCAAGTTTGTAAAACATGGTGGTAAAATGCAGAAAGATTTGGAAGCTAAGAAAAAAGAAGATGAAATCAATGCCGCTAAATCCGCCAAAGCTTCTGTAGAAGCCAAAACATAATTATGAAAGAGATAACAGCCCAACTGAATAGTTACAGACAATCACCGAGAAAAGTGCGGGTGGTGGCCGATGCTATTAGGGGTAAAAATATTGCTGAAGCCAAGAAAAAACTCAATTTTATTATTAAACGAGCAGTTTCACCTCTACATAAACTTTTGAATTCCGCCATAGCTAATGCCAAAGATTTGGGTGTCGAGACCGAAAATCTGAAAGTCAAATCTATCACTGTTGATGGTGGTAAAATTTTATACAGACGTAGACCGGTTTGGCATGGAATGGCTCATCCTATCCGAAAGCGCACTTCGCATATTACCATTGTTCTTTCAGAAACTAAAAACTCTAATCTAAAATCTAAAGATTAACAAAATGACTCACATAGTACATCCATATGCGCATAGATTAGGTATTATTCGGGACTGGAAGTCGCGCTGGTTTGGCGTGAAGTCAACATACAAAGAAAATTTGAAAGGCGATGTTTTGATTTATGAATATTTGAAGAAACGCTTAAAGGGAGCTTTTGTAAATTCTATAGAGATGGAAAGAAGCGTTAAAGTTTTCAGAATTATTATAGAATCATCCCGACCGGGAGTGATTATCGGCAGAAGCGGCGAAGGTATGACTAAACTTAGGGACGATATCGTCAATTTTATGAAGCGTCGGAAAGTCAGCCTCAAGGAAGAGTTGAAAATAGACATCAAGGAAGTGAAATCACCGGAATCTTCAGCTATGATAGCGGCCCAAATGGTTGCTGAGGGTCTAGAAAAGAGAATGCCGTTTCGAAGGGTGGTTAAGCAAATGGTTGAAAAAGCTTACGCTAACCGCGATGTCCAAGGTGTCAAAATAACTTTGTCTGGCATTATGGGTGGTTCCAATATGGCCAGAGTGGAAACAAAAAAAGTGGGCCGCATTCCTTTGCAAACACTACGAGCCGATGTTGACTATGCTTTTTATGAAGCCACTGTTCCTCTTGGTAAGATAGGCATAAAAGTTTGGATTTATAAAGGGGAAATTTTTGCTAAAAAATAATTTATTATCATGCTTTTCCCTAAAAAAGTTAAATACAGAAAATGGCAGACTATGCGTAAAAATCCCAAAAAAATGGGACCAGCCACTCGTGGGATAGCGGTTTCTTTTGGTTCCCATGGACTTAGGGCTATGGCTCCAAACCGAATTACTTCCAACCAGATTGAATCAGCCAGAAAAGCTATCACTAAACATGTTGGTAAAACCGGCAGAGTTTGGATACGCGTTTTCCCTGACAGACCTTTCACTAAAAAACCGGCAGAAGTTAAGATGGGCAAAGGAAAGGGGGATATAGAAGGATACTGCGCTAAAGTTTCGGCTGGGCAAATTATGTTTGAGGTGGATGGGGTGACAGATATAGTGGCCGTGGAATCTTTACGTAAAGGAGGTACCAAAATGCCGATGAAGACCAAAATAATAGCTAGAGAATAAAAAATAAGAAACAATGAAAGATTCAGTTAAAAAAAGTAAAACCGACTTAATAAAAGAACTTAATGAAAAAAGTTTGGCTTTGCGCGACATTCGATTTGGAGTGGCGGGTGGTAAAAGTAAAAATGTTAAAGAATATAGCAATATAAAAAAAGAAATAGCCAGAATTAAAACAGCATTAAGTATTAAGGAATAAGTATTATGGATGAAAAAAAGGAACAAAAAAATACGGAATCAGCAAAAACAAAAAGAGCTTTGAAAGGGGTAGTAGTATCAGACAAAATGAAAGATACAGCAGTAGTTTCAGTTACCAGATTTGTTAAACACCCGAAATATAAAAAATATCACAAGATAAGCAAAAGATACAAGGCTCATGATGTCGGCAATACTAAAAAAGTAGGAGACAAAGTTGAAATAGTGAGTTGTCGCCCGATTTCGAAAGATAAACATTTCAAAATTTTATGATTCAAGTTCAAACACTGGTAAAAATAGCCGATAACTCAGGCGCTAAAATAGGGCGAGTTTTCAAGATTCCCGGTAGTTCCAAAAAGCGATATGCTAAAATCGGAGAGCTGGTAATTTTTTCAGTTCAAAAAGCCGAACCTAGAAAGGAAATTAAAAAGAAAGCCATTTTAACCGGTTTAGTGGTTCGCCAAAAAGCACCTTTGCGCAGAAAGGACGGTTCTTACATTCGTTTTGATGAAAATGCGGTTATTGTAATAGACAAGAAAAAAGGAGAAATTACACCAAGAGCAGGACGCATTTTCGGGCCAATACCAAGAGAAATCGCTGAGGCTGGACATCAGGCAATTGTTTCTTTGGCACCGGAGATAATCTAAACATCATGAAAATTAAAAAAGGAGACAAAGTAATAATCATTACCGGAAAAGATAAAGGCAAATCAGGGCCGGTAATCAAAGCTTTCCCAAAAAATGAGATGGTGTTGGTGGAAAAAGTTAATATAAAAAAATTACATAAAAAACCCAGAAAACAAGGAGAAAAAGGCAAGATAATAGAGCAAGCTACCCCGGTGCATGTATCTAATGTTAAAAAAATACAGAACACAAAATAAAAAATATGAAAAGTTTCAGACAAAAAACAAAAGAAGTTTTTAAAGAACTCAAAGAAAAATTGGGGCTTAAAAATATTATGCAGTCTCCCAAAATTGAAAAAGTAGTCATTAATTCCGGTGTTGGTAAATTTAATGATAAAAAGAAAATAGATTTGGTTGTAGACAGATTGTCTAAAATCACAGGACAGAAACCCATAACCAGAGGAGCTAAAAAATCGGTGGCTTCATTTAAATTAAGAGAAGGGGATATTGTTGGGGTGCAAGTCACTTTGCGCGGTGAAAAAATGTGGAGTTTCTTGGATAGACTTTTTAATATTGCTTTACCACGTACCAAAGACTTTCGCGGACTTTCTCTCGGGGCTGTAGATGAGATGGGGAATTATACTATGGCTGTCAGAGAGCACACGGTATTTTCAGAAACTTCTGACGAAGATATAAAAGACATCTTCGGCTTTTCGGCTACCATTGTCACTTCTCTCAAATCAAAATCAGACGCTTTAGAATTCTTCAAAGCTTTAGATTTTCCGTTTAAGAAAAAATAATTTTTGTGATATAATGCTTTTATGATTCAAAATTATATTGAAAACTATTTAAAAAAAGCCAGATACGAAATAATAGACGGCGGCAGGAAATTTTACGCGGAAGTAAAAGAATTGCGTGGCGTTTGGGCTACCGGTAAAACTCTTGAAGAATGCCGATATAATCTTGCTAACACCATTGAAGGTTGGTTGATTTTGAGATTGAAAAAAAATCTTTCTATTCCGAATTTCAGAGTGCCTAGTGCCCGTCTGAAAGTTTAATTTTTTATATGTCTAAGTTAGGTCCGATATCGTGGATCAAATTTGTAAGGAGAATGAGAGTTCTCGGTTTTAACGGACCTTACCAAGAAGGCAAACATCCTTATGTGATTAAAGGTAACATTTCTATTACTATTCCAAATCCTCATGATGGAGAAATCAGCGTAGATTTACTCTCCCGCATCCTTCGCCAAGCTGGTGTTTCTAGAAACGTCTGGATGAGATTTAAATAATTTTTCAAAGCTTTGGGTTTTCCGTTTAAGAAGAAGTAGTTCACTACTAATGTGCGATAAAAAGGCCGACGACACGGCGGGCTCCAACAGAAAAGAGAACTCGGCGAGCTTCGGAGAAAGAAGCCAAAGTGGTGTAAACATCATCCAAAACTATTATGGTGCGGTGGCCGACCCCAGAAGAGTCGGCCATCATGCTATTCTTTACATTCAAAAGTCGCTGGTCTCGTCCGAGCTCTGTTTGTCTCTTGGTCTCTCTGATCTTGCGGAGCGCCGTGTAAGAAATATCAAGATTACCCCCGGCCATTTTTTCAACCTCTTTTAAAAGTTCCTCGCATTGGTTAAAGCCCTTTTTTTGCTTTTCTTTTTTACTCATTGGCATAGGTACCAGAAGTGGCGGAGCGCCGTCAAATAAAGAAATATCAGAGGACATTTCCATTATTTCGTCATACAAATATTCGGCAATTCTTTTTCGCAAACCGGCATTGTTTTTGTATTTTATAGACCTGACTACGAGCTTTACTATTCTATTATCGTAATCAAACAAAACAAAAAGGTCTTTGACTCTGGTCTTGGATGAAGGCAGAAGGTTTCTCATTGTGGCGGCATCAAGCTCCAAAAGCCTTTGAATTTTGCGGTCTTCGGGTGCCAGCAGGTCTAGTGCTCTCCCCAGGGCATTTTTTACCCAACTTGCGGCTGACTTTAAAATAAACATTGTGTTATAATTATCACTTAATTAAACAGAATTTCATAATTTTTATGAGCTTTTTCTCGGATATTTTAAAAAAGAAGAACATTAGTGCTTTGGGCATTGATATCGGCTCTTCTTCCATAAAAGTAGTTCAGCTTCGAAAGAAAGGGGATAAAGCCATACTGGAAACTTATGGCGAATTATCATTGGGCCCATACGGCGGAGTTTCAGTGGGAGAATCTACAAATTTGCCAACTGAAAAAATTGCTCAAGCCATGAATGATCTCCTTTCTGAAAAAGAAGTTGCCGTAACCACCAAAGTTTGCGGCATAGCCATTCCTTTTAGGGCTTCCTTGATGTCGGTTATAGAGATGCCAGCTAACATAAAAGAAAAAGAGTTGGCGACTATGATACCCATAGAAGCTCGAAAATATATACCAGTACCAATTTCCGATGTTACCATTGATTGGTCAATAATACCTAAACTAGAATCTGAAGACGAAGCTTCTAGGACTGCTAATGTAAATAAGCCAGAAACAAGAGAAATTCTTTTGGTGGCTATTCATAATCGCATCATTGACCAATATAAAGAGATTGTCACTAAGTCCGGTCTGGATGCTAAATTTTTTGAAATAGAAGTTTTTAGTTCTATGCGAGCAGTCTTGGAAGGAATTAAAGGTGCTGTTATGATTTTTGATATGGGGGCTTCAACTACTAAACTTTATATTGTGGAAAGAGGACTGATTCATTATTCGCATACTATCAACAGAGGGTCTCAGGATATTACTGCCAACATTGCCCGAATTATAAATGTTTCTACAGAAGAAGCCGAAGTTCTCAAAAGGTCTGTGGGTATGGGTAAAACCTTGGATGGAGCAGATTTGTCGGAAGCGGTTTCTGTGGTGGCAGACCAAATATTTTCGGAGGCCAATAGATTTTTGCTAGATTTTCAAAAGAAAGAGAACCGAAATGTTAAATCAATCTTTCTAACCGGTGGTGGCTCGGCCCTCAAGGGATTTAGAGAACTGGCAGCTCAGAATTTTAAAATAGAAGTAGTAGCCGGCGATCCTTTTGAAAAAGTAGAAACTCCAGCTTTTCTAGAAGAAATCCTTAAGGTCACTGGTCCTGAATTTACTGTTTCCGTCGGCGCTGCTTTGAGGTGTTTGGGGGAACTCTGACCCCACCCCTAACCCCTCCCCAAAGGAGAGGGGAACGGCTCAACGAACAATCCCGTTGAGCCGTTTAAAACCCTTTATTTAAAGCCATATTTTGACAAGTTGTTTTCTCTTGACTTTTTGTATTATTATGTGCTATACTTAGCATTAGATTCAGCTTGTATTTTGGGGCTGAAAATTGACAAAGGAAAAGGAGAATGGTTCGTAAAATCCGTGATCTAAAAAATAAGATGAATCAAGGGTTGATTTCAGATGAATATTTTAACAAATCTATTAATTCGTACATGGGAATATTAATGCACTGTAAGGGGCATAAAATTTATGATCAAATCTCGAAAATGGTCAGAGCCCCCTCTTAAAATAAGAGGGGGCAGGGGGTGTGATATTTAGAAGAACAAAGTAATCAACATAAAAGATTTACACTTGCTTATTTTTTTAGAGTATAATTAATGATGATATGGCATCTAATTTTCAATCATCATTTATACCGAGTATCCCCAAAGATCCAACCTCTAAAGAGGTCTTTAAAAAGAAAAACACCAGTATTCTCGGGATATTGGCGATGATTCTTTTTATTATTTCTTTGTTGATGGCAATTGGGATATATGCATACAAAAGCATTTTGCGGAATGATATAATAACTTTACAGGCAAAGATGGCTGATGCTGAAGGGAGTATAGATAAAGAAACCATAAACGATATGGCCAAGTTCAGCGGGAAATTGGGTATTGTCAGGTCGATTGTTATTAAGCATCAGGTTGTTTCGAATTTTTTGGATGTTTTAGCTAAAGATACTGTTAGTTCGGTCTATTTCACTAGTTTCGATTATGATGCTCTTTCGCCGAATGAATTGTCCGTTACTATGCAGGGCAGAGCATCTAATTATGCCAGTTTGGCTTTACAAGATAGCGTTTTTTCAAAAAATAAGAATTTCAGATCCGTGGATTTCTCTAATCTAGATTTGACCGAAGGAGGTCTGGTTTCTTTTAACTTGACCATTTCTGTTGACCCACAAATTGCTGTCTTTAATGCTGTTCCTGAAAAAGAAATTAATGAGACCACAACCGCGAGTAGCACTGCAGATATAGACGATGTCTCTTCAGAATTAGACGCATTAGAAAATATGGATTTAGGTATTTAAAAATATGAGCAGTACTTCAACACTTACATGTTTTGTTCTGGCCTTAGCTATAGGATACGCTTTTGTTTTCCCAGCTTTTAGTGAGGTTTCAATACTCATGGAAGATAAGCAAGGATATGAGGATTCTTTAAAAATGGTTGCCGAAATTGAAAATAGAAAGAATGAGTTACTGACAGAGTTTAATAACATATCAGAAACAGACAAGAAAAATATAGAAACAGTTTTGCCGGATTCCCTAGATTATGTGAAGTTGGTTTCTGATATTGACGCTGTAGCTGCTCTTCATGGAATATCTATAGACAAAATTACCAAAAAAGAATTGGATTCTTCCGTGGGTGACTCTATAGAAAATGCAGAACCCCAGAAAGCGTATAAATCTGGGATTATCGGTTTTTCTTTCGTAGCTTCCCATCAGAGATTTAATGATTTTATAAGTAATTTAGAAACAAGCTTACGTATTTTGGATATAAGATCTCTTAAAATCGAGGCTCAAGAAAATGGTCTTTACGCCTATGACATAGAGTTTGAAGCTTATTGGTTTAAATAATGGATTTAGTGAAATGAAAAATTTAAAAAACAAACGCACCACAATTTTAGCAGTCATTCTTATTGGACTTCTTTTCGTGGCTTATAAAGTAATGTTTGTGGTTCCTCCGGAAGAGGTAGAATTTGATGAAAATATAGCCGCTAGCCAAAGAGTAGAGGGTATCTTGCTTCAAGTGGAAAGTATTAATTTTGACACCAATGTGGTAAATGATTCCATCTTTGGTGCTCTGAGAAGTATTGAAACGCCTCTCATTTCTCTACCTGTAGGCAAGGCTAATCCTTTTTCTGCGTCCGGCAATTAATTTTAAAATTATGAGTATTTTAGATATTCTTGTAAAACAAGGAGTCATTGATGCTAAAGACCTTTCTTCTATTAGGGGAGAAAGTCAAGATTCAGAAAAAAATATTGAAGAGAAACTTCTGGCTATGGGGGTTAGCGATGAAGACATTCTTAAAGCTAAGAGTGAATACCATTCCGTACCCCTTAAAGACGTTGATCTTTCTTCAATCACCAGTAAAATTCTTGATTACATTCCGGAAGAAGCAGCTGTCTATTATCAGTTTGTACCAGTGGGTATAGAGAAAGGTGTTTTGGAAGTTGGAATCTTAAATCCTGATAACATTTCTGCTCGCGATGCTTTGAATTTTATATCTTCTAAAGTTAATCTTCCTTTTAAGTTATTTTTGATATCAAAAGATGATTTTGATCAAATAATTAATCTCTACAAGGGCCTATCTGGCGAAGTAACCAAAGCTTTGACAGAATTAGAGACCGAATTTATCACTGATACCAAAACAGATGATGAAGAAGATTCAAAAACAAAAAAACAAAA
>CAYXQM010000002.1:0-19676 GCA_964467495.1 uncultured Candidatus Saccharibacteria bacterium
GCTACGCAAAAGATAGCGCAGATTGTGCAACAGGGGCCCTTCCCCGTCGCACAATCTGCTTTCAAACCAAAAATACAAAATAAAAATATAATAAAATTCTTCCCCCGCTTCTACTTGTCCAGCAAATTTTTTATCCAATCAAATACATAACTCCACCCCTTTAGGACCCAAGGGCCAATTTTGTCCCAAACCTTAGACCAAAGCTCAAAAAGCCAGTCTAACCATTCTTTAGGCTTGCCAGTGGTCAAAAAGCCGACTACATCGATGTCATAGACATATTTTAGGATGACTAAAGCGATTACAATAAGCAAAGCAATTTGTATAAATCCACTTCCCCTTTTATTTAAAATTTTTTTCTTCATCTTATTTTATTTAAAATTTTTTTCTAATTAAAGATTCTCTTAGAAGTATAACATTGGATCCAAATAAGCTGCACTTGGGGCCATCGGAATAACCACATTTTTACAATTAATACTCGAAGTGTATCTTTGGATTTCTACACCCTGACTAGCGTAAACTGTCAAGTGTAAGTGTGGGCCGGTCGCATAGCCCGTTTGCCCGCTATATCCTATTACCTCTCCGGTACTTACTTTTTGACCCACCGAAACCTTTATTAGATCCAGATGACCGTAAAGAGTGGATAATCCATTCGGATGTTCTATCAAAACCCATTTACCGTAAGAATAACACCCCCTTTGCTCATCGGTGTTGCCAGTACCTTTAATCGTACCGCTCATAGAGGCTTTTATTGGGGTACCGCGGCTGGCTCTGAAATCCACACCATTATGGGTGCCTGATTTATAAAGTCGAACCGAATCGACTGTTTTTCCAAAGTATTGAGTGATAAATATATTATCCAACGGCCATGACAAAATTCCCTTTCCAGAAGAAGGAAAACTATTTGGGTCGACAGCTCTTTTTAATTGGGCCTCAAAATCAAAAAGTTCTCGTTCGAATTTTTCCTTATCCGCCTGTCTTTGAGCTAAAATCTTTTTGTATTCCGATTCTTTGTTTTTTGTTTCGGTCAGGAGAGTATTTTTCTCTTTCTTGTTGTTGGCTAGTATCTGATTTTGATCATTAAGCTCGCTCTTTAAAGACACTAACTTCTTTTTCTCTCTTTCTGTGATTGTTTTTCTATCCTGGAGCTCATCCTTATGAAGGGCTAATTCTTTTGATTGTTCCCTCACTTTTTGTTGAAACTGGCTGATTAATTCGTATTCATCCAAAACTTGAGCTAAACTTTTACTGCTCAAAAAACTCTCCAACAAAGATTCCTCATCTCTTTGCCGCATGTCATTCAGAGCCTTTGAGATAGCTTCTACATTTGAAGAAATTTTAGTTTCCACATCACCTATTTCAACCCCAAGATTTGATATAACCAAATTAGTTTTTTGGATATCTGTTTCTGTTTTTTTGATTTCAGCTGCAATCTTTTTCTGGCTGATATCGAGCAGTTGGATGGCATTCTGCAAACTCTGGGCCTCGCCGTTTATTGTAGTAATTTGCTTTTCGTAAGAAGCAATTTCTTCTTCTAGTTGTTTTATTTTATCATTGTGACTCGCTATATTACTTTTGATTTCACTCACTGATTGAGCAAAAGATGCACTTGTTATATTAAATGTTAAAAAAATTGTCAGTATTATTATGAATATTTTTCTGAATGACATTAATTTAAATCAAATTTAATTAACACTCAATAATTCTATAACTTTATTGATTCGCTCCTTGCTTTCAGGGGTACCTAAAATGTCTAATAATGTAAACGGGTCTGGAGATTTTTCTTTACCCGATAGGGCATAGCGCAAAGGCCAAAGTACTTGCCCTTTCCCCTTCCCTTCTGCATATCGCATAATTTCTTCTTTGTTTGTCAATATTTCCAAAACTTTCTCTAATTTTTCTTTGGCATCTTCTTTACTTTGATTTTTCCAGCATATTTTTGACTCGTCTATTTCCGGCCGGTTAAAAAAATATTCCAATTCCCCATCTTCCGTTAATTTATTCATATCCGAGATTACTTCTATTCTTTCAAACAGAGTCTCTATCAGTTTTGGATGGATTATTTTTCCGAGGAAAACCTCATTCAATTTTTCCTCTATCGCTTTGCCTGTTGCGTCTTTTTGTAATTTCAAATGTTCCTTGTTTACCCAACGCAGTTTGGTTACACCAAAGACACCTCCCTTCTTCTGAACCTTTTTTAAATCAAATATCTTCACCAACTGTTCCAGACCGAAAATTTCTTCTTCTCCACCCGGATTCCAGCCAATTAAAGCCAAAAAATTTAAAATGGCTTCTGGTTCATATCCCCTATCTCGGTAATATTTGAGGGAGACACTTTCTCCATGCTTTCTTTTTGAAAGTTTGCTTTTATCTTCCGCTAGCACTAAAGGCAAATGAGCATACTTAAAATCTTCTTTTTTACCCAAGGCTCGACTAATTAAAATTTGGCGGGCGGTATTCGAAATGTGGTCTTCTCCTCTGATGATATGAGTTACTCCGCTGCTCATATCATCAACTACTACCGCCAGATGATAAAGCGGTTCCTCCAAACTTTTGGCAATTACAAAATCTTTTAAGTCAGATACATCTTCTTCTATCTCCCCTCTTATCAAATCATCAAATTTTATTTTTCCTCCAGGATTTCGAAACCTCACTACTTCTCTACTATTTCCTTCTGTTTCTTGAGAGAGATAGGCGTGGCCATTTTGTATCAATTCTTGTAATTTCGCTTTATAAATTCCTATTCTCTCCGAGGACCTTAAAACTTCTCCCTCCCAATCTAAACCGAGCCATTTTAAGCTGTCGTAAATTTCGTCTTCAAATTCTTTTTTTGACCTTTCCTTATCGGTATCTTCAATACGTAAAAGCATCTTACCCCCTTCTTTTTTGGCAAAAAGGTAATTATAAAGAGCCGTTCTGGCACTCCCCATATGAAATGGTCCTGTCGGCGACGGCGCAAAACGAACTATAGGTTTTTTATCCCAAAACATATCCTAATTATAGCAAATTCTCCATTGACATATCACCCCCGCTCGCCCAAGGGCTCACTACCCCCCTTATCCTAAGAGGGGGCTCTGACCATTCGAGAATCTTTACTAAACTAATATTATATGTTAGTATTCTATCCAGGAGAAGTAGTAATGCCGGATAATTTGTAAGATATCACAAAAAAAGGAGACGCTATATGCAGCGCAAGGGTGGTCTCATTGTCGATCTTGGTAACGTTATTATTGCTTATTGGTTAAGCAATATAACATTCGATAATTTCCATACAATCGACTACAACACAATTCCAGAAGTCCCAGGAGTATTTAAGGCTCTAAGACGTCTCAATGAACATTTTGGTGGCAACGTAACAGTGGTTTATAAAGCTACGGAAGTCGCTACAGAGAAAGTTCTAGGCTGGCTTACCAATCACGAATTTTCTGAACGTACCGGTATACCACTTAACAGAGTTAAACATTCTGTTAATGGAAGAAATAAGACTGCTTATATGGAACAGTCTAGCGGGACTCATTATGGTGCTACAATCGTTGTAGATGACCGACTCGAGGTCCTAAGTTACTTTGTTGGCAAGGTGTCAGATTTGTTTTTGTTTAGACCTCAACCCCAAGAAATTAAACAATTTAGATACACAAAAGCTTTATCTCACGTAAAAATTGTTGAAACTTGGGAAGAAATTGAGGATATTATCGGTATTTAGCTCGCAGGCATCTCACCTGCGAGCTTCTATTCTGTTCTGTCCATTAAGACACAATCAGGTATAATATACACTTATGGTTTTTTTTAATTTAAATGCATACTTACTGGTTTTATTGAAAAGACCTTCTAAAAAAATTATAAAACATGAAATCACTCACTGACATTGCTAATCAATATGGAACAGATAAAGGTACACTTGGGCCAAGCTTAACGTATGGTGCCCATAATTACACGGATATTTATGAGGCTTATTTATCGAGGTATAGACAGAATCCTGTAAATATTCTTGAAATTGGTATCGGTGTTGATGGTGACAGGTGGAATGCATATATAGTCCATGGTAGAAATAAAACGGGTGGAGCATCTCTCAAGATGTGGAAGGACTATTTTCCAAGAGGTGAAATTTTTGGTATTGATATTAACTCTGCAAAACATTTTGATTCTGAGAGAATACATACCTTTGTGATTGATCAGGGGAATAGACAAGATATACAAAATTTTATAAAAAAAATTAAAAATATATATTTTGATTTTATTTTTGACGATGGTAGCCATCGCCCAGACCATCAACAGATATCGCTCGGATTCTTATTTCCACGATTAAAACCGAAAGGGATATATTTTATTGAGGATCTCGAAAAGAACGGGCTTGGGGACAAAGGTGGTAAAAGAAACAAAGGAAGACATAATACCAATCTTACACACAACACTAGAAAAATATTGCGCACGTTTTTTAATACAGGTAGATTTCTAACACCAAATTGTTTAGGAGATACATCGTATTTAAAAGAGCAAATATCAACTATAACCTTTCATGCACCGCTTAACAAAATAATTCTACCGAATATTTGCAATGGACTTCTGGGGAAACGTAGTATGATGATACAATATAAAATAGGTACCGAAAGACTTTGTGCTATTCATAAAAAATGATGTTATTGAAATGTAATACATATTAAATATGACAACAAATATAGAAGTGCTAGGTATTGATATAGGTAATGTAATTATCGATTTTCGTCTAACAGATAAGAATGACGCTAATTTATATGAAAATTACTATTCAACCATTCCTGCTACAGAAGGGGTATTTGATGCTATTAAAAAACTCAACGATGAGAAATTTCGCGGTAATATTTTCCTAATTTCAAAATGTACGGAATGGGCTCAAGAAAAAATTCTCGCATGGTTGAAAGATAACAATTTTTATATAAAAACAAACATTAAATCAGAAAACATTTTCTTCTGTCGCGAAAGAAATGAAAAAGATAAAATTTGTAAAGATCATAGCATCACTTATTTCATTGACGATCGTCTTGAAGTGTTAAGTTATATGATTAGGACTGTCCCACATTTATTTCTGTATCGACCTGACCAAGCGGAAATTGATGAATATAAACAATTTTTACCAAAAGTTACAAGGGTGGAGAGTTGGTCAGAAATAACAAAACAAATTAAATAAGTTTGCTTCTATGTCTACCATCAGGCAAAACCAAGTAGTAGATAATCAAGTACAGATTCCTGTTGAATTATGCAGACGTGACCCCGGTCTATTTGTCGTGTTACTTACACTACCACGAGGATATTTTCGCGAGCCATTCTTTATTGACTCTCTTGCGCGATTTTTTGGTATATTAAAGACAGAAATTAAGCTTCCTGAAGAAGATGAATTACTTGCTCGCCCCGTTCATTATGATGAAAAAGACAAACGGGTTGTTTATATTCCAATCGATGAATTTATAAAAGAATATTCAGGCGCTAGGATAGATAAAAAGTTAGGGTTCATTTTTCATATGTCCAGATGCGGCTCGACTCTTATGGCTCAAATGCTTTCAAGTACCGATAGATTTTTTGTTCTATCTGAACCGACAATTATTAATGCAATTCTTGATCCAGCTCTCGATATAACCTCAAAGAAAAGGAAGTTGTTATTAAATGCAATAATTTCCTCATTAGTCAGATGTTCTCCGTCGGCTTGTGAACAGGTATTCATAAAATTTCGAAGTTGGAATACATTTTATCTAGATTTTATATTAAAAGAGTTTCCAGATACCAAGTGGTTATTTATACATAGAAATGGCCTAGAAGTTATATCATCTGTAGTTCAGAAGCCGCCGGGATGGCTTCGGAGCCGTAAAGTATATAGCAAATACTTTTGTGAAATTTTGGATATTAGCGAAGATACATTGCTGAACATTAGCCATAATGAATATATAGCTCGAATTCTTGGATCTTTTTGTCAAATGGCTAAGTCGTCGGATTCAAGGTTGGGATTATTTCTTGATTACAAAGATCTAAAAAGTAAGTTTATGTCGGTGATAAATAAAATGTGGGGTATCAAATTGACTGATAAGGAAAAACAAATCGTGGATGATATCTCACGACTGTATTCGAAAGATGTTAATAAAATAATCAAATTCGAATCGGATAGTGAAGAAAAAAGAATGGCAGCTACAAATGATCAGAAAAAATTTTCCGATAAATACATCGAAGCTACGAGAAAAATATTAACCAATGAATAAAGACGAACAATATATAAGAAAATGTATAAAATTAGCCGAAATCGGGGGGAAAACGAATGACTTCCCTTTTGGGTCTGTCGTGGTTTTAGAAGATGAAATAATTAGTGAGAGATATAATGAAGCTCTCCAGAAAAATGAGGTATATCGCCACGCTGAATTATTAGCTCTCCTTGATGCTCAGAATAAATTATCAAAAGATGAGCTTTCTAGATGTACTATTTATAGTTCGGTAGAACCGTGTCCAATGTGTGCATTTGCTATTCAAGAATTAAATATAAGGCGAGTGGTTTTTGGACTTCAATCATCAATAATGGGAGGATATACAAAATGGAGGATACTTCAAGACGAGCAAATAAATAAGATTTTTCCGAACACATTTGCAAGAACACCAGAAATAATTCCTGATGTCTTGAAAGATGAGGTGATCAGGGGGTGGAAGATGTGGAATTTAACTAAATGGGAGAAACTTATTAGTAAAGAGGTGTTTTGTTAAGAGATAAATTATTGTTAAAATTATAGAAATATGAAAATCAATATAATAAATGATATAAACAATCTTGCTGATAGTAAGTTCGAGGTTGTTGAACGCAAGGGTCGTGGACATCCAGATACGCTTGCCGATAGACTGGCCGAGACATTATCTAGGACATACAGTAAATATACATTATCAAAATATGGAGCCGTACTTCGACATCAGTTTGATAAACTTTCCTTAATGGGAGGCAAGTGTGAAGTTAATTTTGGTGGAGGCCACTTTAGATCGCCGGTCAGACTACTGATAAATGGTAGAGTTACACCCAAAATTGGTGAAGAAACTATTGAATTTCGGGATATGCTTGCTGACACGGCGACATCTTTTTTAGAGAAGGAGCTGAGAAATTTCGAATTTTCAGTTGATTGTAGAATATTGTGGGAAGTTACCTCTAATAGGACGAGAGGAATGACAGATAATAAATACAAAGGAACTTCCGCGATCCATCACAGATTTAACCCCCGGTCCTTAAAAGATTTACCCGAAGCATCTCGAGCTCTAGCCAACGATACTGCCGTTGGGTGTGCATGGGCTCCGTTTACACCCCTAGAAGAAATGGTCTTAGAAATTGAAAGAACACTAACCTCTGATGAAAGTTGGACAAAATATCCATGGATGGGGTCTGATTGTAAAATTATGGGTTGTCGTACAGATGGAGACATAAGACTTACTGTGGCTATTCCTCAAATCTCAACTCATGTTAATTCAGAGACTCAATACAAGGATAATATTAAGACGATATTGTTTATTATTAGGAATATCATCGATAAGTATCCATTTAGTAATGTTGATATTAACTTAAATACAGGAGACCATACTGATAATGAAATGCTCTATTTGAGTTATACTGGTTCCTGTATTGAGTCTGGTGACGAAGGTCAAGTTAGTCGAGGTAATCGCTTGGGTGGAGTAATATCATCTCGACGACCATTCAGCATTGAAGGGTTAAGCGGGAAAAATCCATCTTACCATGCTGGGAAACTTTACTCAGTCGCTGCATGGGATATCGCCCAAAAGATATGGGAAAGTCAAAAGATTCCTTGTGAGGTGTTTATTACAAGTCAAATTGACCGTCCATTAGATGATCCGTGGTCTGTTATTATTAATTCAGTAGAGAAAATTGATAATGTATCAGCAGGAAAAGTCTCCAGAAAGATTTTGGGAAATCTCACTCAGGTCACAAATAATATTCTAGATGGTAAATATCCTCTCGTTTGACCACGATTTTACTCCAACTTCTCATGTGAGAGGACAATAGACAGGAGTTCGCGGGCGATGGTGTCGGCGGCGCCGGGTTTAAAGAAGTTTTTGGCTCCTTCTCTCATTTTCTCGCTTATATCTTTGTTCTCTATAACCCTTCTTATTTCAGCCAAGAAAATATTAGGCTTCAAGTTTTCTTCCTGTAAAACCGAACAGGCGCCTGATCTGGCATAGGCAAAGGCGTTTTTAGTTTGGTCATGGCTTATCTCCTCCGGAATAGGAATAATGATGGAGGGTCTCTGCCAAGAGGCAATTTCAAATATAGTTGAACCAGCTCTGCTTATGACCAAAGAAGACAAGCCAGCAGCCATTCTCATTTCCAGACCATTCAAATATCCAAAAGGTTTATATCTGTTTCTGCTTGGGTTTTCCAACAGTATGGCGGCAACCGATTCTTTCATAACTTCCAGATTACCTGCTCCCGTTTGATGAATTATTTGATAATCCTTGACCAAGTTAGGTAAAGTATCCAAAACTGCGTTATTGATAACCTCGGCTCCTTGGGAACCGCCCATTATAAAAATGGTGGGGATACTTCGGTCGAAGCCAAAAAATTCTCCGGCTCCAGTAGTGATGGGTTCTAGTCGTTCTTCTAGCACCGGCTGGCCGGTCAAAGCCACTTTATCCGCCGGGAAATAATTTAAAGTTTCTTTATAAGAAACTGCTACTTTAACGGCAAATTTACCAGCCCATTTGTTAACTTTTCCTGGGGCGGAGTCTGATTCGTGAACAAATACTGGAATACGTAAAAGTCGCCCAGCAAAAATCACTGGAAAACTCCCATACCCTCCTTTGCAGAAAATTACGTCTGGGTAAACATCAAAAACATCAAACAATGCTCCTAATACTCCCCAAGCGGTTTTAAAAACATCAAGAAAATTAAGCAAAGAAAAATATCTGCGGATTTTACCAGCCATAACTTTTTTATATTTTATATTATGGTCGTAAAGAAGCCCTTGATTATATGGGGTCGGTCCAAAAAAATACATTTCCGGAGTAAGTAATTTTTTCTCCTTGGCTATTTTTTGTATTGATTCGGCTATAGCTATTATGGGGTAAAAATGCCCGCCAGTTCCTCCTCCTGTAAAAATTATTTTCATTTTTTTGAACTCCTAGATATATTCATAACAACTCCTGCTTCGACTAAGGTGATAAACAGGGCTGTGCCGCCGTGACTGACGAAGGGCAACGGAATACCAGTCAAAGGCAAAACTCCTATCATTCCGCCAATATTCAACAATGCTTGGGATACTATAAGTATAACAATACCAAGAGCCAAGAGTCTACCAAAATCATCTGAAGCATTACTGGCAATTCTCATTCCTGAAACAGCAAACATTACAAAAACGAAAACAATAACCAGAGTTCCCACAAAACCAAATTCTTCTGCCGCTACCGCAAAAACAGAGTCCCCTATGGGTTCCGGTAGATAATTAAATTTTTGTATACTCTGTCCAAATCCCCTACCCCAAACACTGCCGGAGCCAACGGCAATCAAGGATTGCTGTAATTGATAACCGGAAGTTTGAGTATTGACCGAAGGGTCTAACATTACCTGAATTCTCTGCATCACATAAGGTCTGGTAAAAGCTAAAACCACTACAATCCCAACCCCGGCTATCAAGATGGCCAAAATATGTCGCCACTTAGCTCCTGCTGAAATGTACATTGAAAGGGTGGCAAATATTATAACAGCATAGGTGTCAGTATCCGGCTGAGCCAAAAGAATGGCCCCTAGAACACCCAGCAATACTAAAAAAGGAACTAGGCCCCATTTAAAAGTAGCCACTTTGTTTTTTAATCCAGCAAGCCAGGCGGCGAAATACGCAATAACTGCTATCTTTAAAAATTCTGCCGGTTGGAATGAGATAAAACCCAGGTCGATCCAACGTCTAGCACCACCGTGAGCCCAGCCAAGACCGGGCACGAAAACCAGAAGAGTAAGTATTATAGAACCTATAAGTAAAAAGAAAGAAGTCTTTTTCCAAATGTGATAATCAAGACGGGCAAAAAATAGACAAGCCAAAGAACCAAAAAACAATCCGAAGAAAATTTGCTTAAAAGCTACGCTTGAAAATTTAATTTCATCTCTAGCCAAAACCCCAAGCGATGCTGAACTGAAAATAAAAAATCCCATCACTGCCAAAGCGATAGTCCAAAACAAAAACTGTTTATTTATTTTCCCTAATCTGACGGCCATAATATTTATTTTAGCATAGTAAAGTTAAAAAATTAGAGCAGCAACCAATGATTGGAAACTGCTCTATCCACTATGCATAAATTTTCTTCTCTACCCTTTCTAATTCCTCCTGGTTATTAACTGGAAACCATCGGTGAATGATTCTCACACGTACAGGGAATGGCATTTTTGGCAGGGAGTGTGGTATGGAATATTCATTATTTGGTAGCATGTGCATTTTGGTATCAAGAGCAGTGGCAGGTAAAACATATGCACCTACACCAAAGTAACGAGCATCATTTGATTTATAATCAGTTTTAAATCCGATTAACATATCGTTTTCATCAAATAGAACACCTCTAGATGAAATTTTACTAGGTATGCCGTAATGGACACCATAACTTGCAGAATTGCAGATAAGTTTCTGTAATTCATTTGGTCCAAAAATGTCATCTGAACCTATGACAAAGAATCGTTCCTCTTCCGCAAGTATGTGTCTTGCTGATAGCAGCGCACCCCCCGTCCCTATCTTTTTTTGCTGAACGTACTGGATTGATAATTTTCCATATACGTCACCTAACTCCTGTTTTATTTTTTCACCCAGATGACCAAGTACAATGATACAGTGGTCAATTTCTGAAGGTAGAACATCAAGTACATATTGAATTAGAGGTTTGCCAGCAACTTTGATCAGGGGTTTTGGGGATTCTAGAGTGATATTTCCAACCCGTTTTCCGTGGCCACCGGCTAAAATTACAGCTTTCATTTGGGCCTCCTCTCTCTGTGCTATTTATCAAAGAACATCGCTAATACACTATCATAAAGTTCTGATAAAATTAATGTTACAAACTAAAGTAACTTTAGGATTTTTAATTTAACAATATCTTTCGATTCAAAAAGTGATATAGCAGATGGGAGAGTATCTCGGGAGATTCCAACGATGTTCTTTGCTTCCCCTTCACTATATTTTGCAAACGTTTTTTTTATTTCCATGAAGCTTTGTGGTACTAATGCCTCAAACAATAAGCATACATTAAAATTTTCAGTCAGGTAACCTGTTCTGAGCCATATGGTTTTATTATTATAAATAGTGATGCCAATCTCTTCTTTTATTTCTTTTTTTACTTCGTCAAATAAATCTTGGCCATTTTTCAAAACTTTTTCTGATTTTGATAATACTCCTCCAACAAAAGCCCTCCTTTTTTGTGTGAAATATTTATTCGATTTCTCTATAAAGACATATTGATTATCAGAGGTCTGTATAATACAAGAACTGAAGATACCTTTAGATGCATATTCATCTCCAAGCTCCTTTATTTTATTTGTATTGGCATTCATACCTAACCGTATCGAAAATGGTATTGTCGATACAATCAAATTAAGGTGATCTTTATCTGAATTAACTGATTCAAAACGATAAATATAGCTATCCCACAATCTTTTTCCTGTTCTTTTGGCTTTACTAAACATTGCGTTCCAACTTTTCTGACAACAAATTTCGAGAGTCTCATCGATTTTGCGAGACGACTTTTTTTCTTGCACGGAAACATTATACGGAAGCCATCTCCCAGAAAAAAGTATTTTTATATCGCCTAATACCTTTGGCATGGTGTTATACAGATATGATTTAATTACCTGGGCCTGCATTTCTGCGTATTTTCTCATCTGGATAATTGGCTAGTAAATTACTAAAAATTATCGCCTGTGCGTTTCTGAAGACGCGATACCCATTCTCAAAAGCTTCTTCAATCTCTCGGCCATAAGCAAACAAACCATGCTCATAGTGTGTGACAGCAATTCCGTGTTTTTTAAACTCGCTGTTGCGTTCCTTGAGAATGTCAGCAACTTTTTCTCCAACCTGTTTCATCACATAATATACATCTTGCCTTGCGTGTAATCCTGATGGTACATCAATAACAGCACCTTTCTTTACGGCCTCCTTTTTTTGTTCTCGATCGTCAACAATAATACATGGCACATCACCAATCAATTTTGATTGCAAAGTTAAAGGATGGATTGTTTTACCATAACAGGCGAATGCATTTGTAAATGGGTCATGCCAATGAATACAACTCTTCGCATCAGAGTTTTTGTATGCCTCTAAATGGACGGCAACATTCACTGGGGCAACACGCGGGTTTATTCTATTTGGTTGGTAAAGTAAATTTCCATCAATATCAATAAGTAGTAAGTCACTTTCTGTTATTTTATTTCTTCTAAAACCGGTGCCCGATTTATCAACTATAACTATATCTGTATTAGGTATAACTTGACTTATACTAAAACCTGTTGAATCACTAATCCCGAGATCCCAACATTCTTTGGTTAATTCACAGATTATTTTTGCGTAATTTTGTACTAGTTTGCTATTGAAGAGAGATTTGTAATTTACCTGTCTTCTCATTTTATATTTAGTGTTACCCAATCAGAGCCAAAGTAATACCGAGAATGGCGCAGATAAGAGAGATGACCCAGTAGCGCATGGTAACTTTATAAGAAGGCCAGCCAATGGCTTCAAAGTGATGATGCAAGGGAGCCACCAGAAAAACTTTTTTACCCCTAATTTTTTTGGAAAGAATTTGTATTATGTTTGAGAGTACCGTTGCCACCAACGGAAAAGCAATAATTGGCAGAACCAAAATACCATATCCTTCCCCTAACCTATCGGTCATAAAGGCTACAATGCCCAAGGTAATGGTCAGACCCATCATGCCGGTGTCTGACATATAATATCTGGCTGGAGGAATATTAAACCAAAGAAAAGCCAAAATAGCGCCAACCAAGCACGCACAAAATGCTGCCAAATCATATTGTTGTTGGTAAAAAGCAATACCTCCATAAGCTCCGAACATTGTGGCAAATACCCCCCCAGAAAGACCATCTATGCCATCTATTACCCCGCCAGCATAAATGGCTATTATTACTAAAATAAAAAATGGTATAAAAAAGGCACCAAGGAATAAAGGGCCAATAAATTCGGGCATACCAATACTATTTACATCAAGTTTGAAATAAAACCAAAGAGAGCAGAGCAAAGCGATTCCTGCTACCACAAGAAGTCTTTTCAAAAGAGAAAGCCCACCTCCTATATATCCACCTTTATATTTCTTTTCTCCGGGATCTCTAGTGACCAAAAAATCATCTAAAAGACCAACTAAAGCTCCGAGAATAAGTGTGCTAAGAGGTATCCAAGTTTGACTTCTTGATAAGAAATCCAAGTTTACTAAAGTCTCTCCACCCACAAATTCGGCCAGAAGCCAAATTATAGATACTGTTATAAATACTGAACCCCAAACTACCACCCCACCCATTCTGGGAGTTCTCTTCTCTTCATCTCTATGAAGAGAGGCCGAAATCGTGGCGTCCATGCCGTCAATAGTTTTGCGGACACTGACCTTCTTCCACATCTTATGTTTATAAAGAAAAGTAGTTAAAGGTGGAGTAATCAAAATACCAACCAAGAAAGCTAATACCGCTGGCAAAAAGACTTTTACAATATCAATTATCATTGTTTATTTAACCATTCTTTAATACCTATACCAGATTGAGCAACTATAGTTCTCATCGTTTTGAGTTTTATGGCTTTAGAACCATGAAATGCTATACAAATTGCCGGCTTATCAATTTGATCTTTTTTCATATAGTAAAAATGACTACCTCGAGTATGGCTGTGTACGAAATCATGCTTGGTCAAAAACGAAACTGCTTTTTTAAAAGTCCAATTACGTAATCCTCGTGACATGTTTTAGAAAGCCAAAGCTGGTAATGACAATAAGTTTGCGCTATATATGCTCGGGTACAATTGTTTTTTTGAAGACACTATCTCTCTCCACAATTTTTCATATTCAGGATCAGTTTTTTGATTTAATACTACATCAGATAATTTATTTTTAACGGCATTTTCAACATACCCTACCACTGCTTCGTTGAGAGACGACTCAACTTCTTTAGGGTTATCACCAGATTCAACAATATTAAACTCCAAAGCAACACCATACCAAATGTCATCTTCCTTGAAAATAATAGTCCTCACTGACCCATTTCTTATAGTGTTTTTGAACGTTTGTTTTTTCATAACTCCATTATGCCAAAATTCAGGTTTTAACGCAAATTCATTCTAATTATCATTAATGTATTCTATGCTTGCTTCTACTAATTTCAAGGCGTCGGTGAAGCGGCCTTCGGCTGAAGAACCAAGAATGGAGATTATAATAGGGCGATTTAATCCGGCGTCATAAGCAATAATTAAGTTGCCTCCGGCCAAGTCGGTAAAACCGGTTTTGGAAGCGATGAGATTTGGTATCTGATCTACAAAGGCATTAGTGTTATCGGCAGAATATAAATGGGCGGCGCTGGCAAATTGCAGATTTTTATATCTAGTCGCTTCCAAAACCTCAGGATAATTCTTAAGAGTGTATTCAAAAAGAATAGCCATATCATGAGCCGAACCATAAGCTCCGCCCCTATCAACTTCCCTGTCTAAACCATGCTCATTAAAAAATTTGCTGTTGGTAAGACCAATCTGCAGAGCCATATCATTCATGGCCTGTATAAATTGAGCCTGAAGGTCACCTTCTTTGTTTGCCACTCTGGATTCGGCTACTGAAGCTAGAGCTAAGGCACCATCATTGGAAGAAGTTAGCAGAGTAAAGTCGCGGAGATCATCAGCTTTCCAAGTGTCTCCGACAATGAGTTCAGAATCTCCTTCGGGCGCCAAATATTCCGGATTTATTTTTATATTTAGCCCGTCAGGTAAATTAGCATCTGCAGTAATAACAGTCATTACTTTAGTTAAAGAAGCCAATGGTAACGGCAAATCGGAATTTTTAGAAAAAAGCTCTCTCTGGTTGACCACATCCCAGACCACAGACCCTTTAGCTTCAATATCTATATTTTCAAAGGGATTAACTATGTTTGCTGTTACTTTCTTTTCATTATTCAAAAGGGCTTTTTGACCTATTAAAAGCAAACCAAAGATAGCTAGAGAAGTAACGCACAAGAAAGCCAAAACATGTAAAAAGTATTTGGTTCTGTTTTCTATATTAAAAAAATCTTTAAAGCTCTTGTTCTCCATTTTCTTCCGTCTTACTTTGTAATGCTTCTATCTTGCTCTTAAAGGTATCAAATTCCGGTAATTCTTCAATGTTTTTTATACCCAAATGAGCAAGCAAAGAAAGACTGCCTCTGTACTTAAAAATTCTCTGATCATGACTATCCTGCTCTCTTTCCACCAATCCGCGCATGGTAAGATTCCGCAATATAAAAGTAGAATTAACTCCTCTGATATAATCAATTTCTCGTCTGGAAATAGGACCGTTATAAAGAATAATAGAAAGAGTTTCCAAGCCCGCTTTGCCCATTTCCTTGCTCATTTCGTCTTTGGCTATTTGTTCTATTAGACCTTTCATTTCCGGCGCTGTAGCTAAACTGGCCTCGTCCTCTGTCATTACCAAACAAAGACCTCTATTTTCTAAAGAATTTGCCAGCTTTTTTAAAGCTTCTTTTACTTCCTTCTCCTCCACACCTAAAAACTTGGAGAGTTTTTTTATCTCCATTGGCTCGTTTTTATAAAAAAGGATTGCCTCCAGTCTGTTTTCTATTGATAATTCTGCCATTGAAAATTGATTGAAAATTTTAAATTGAAAATTAATACCTCGGCACACCCACTTCGTTTGCTTCTATGCTGATATCTTCAAAATGTTTTTTTTGTTCCACTCTTACTAACCCTCTTTTTACTAACTCCAACATAGCTAGAAAACTAACTATAACATTTATTTTTTCTCCTTTCTCCGCCTTAGCGAAAGAGGAAAAGTTGGTAGCGATGCTCTGCTTCATCCTCTCTGTCAGCCGTTCAATCATTTCCTCCAAGCTTATTATTTTTTGAACTGCTATTTTTGGCAAGGATTGCTCTCTCGGAGGCATATTTTTTAAAGCATTATTCAAGGCGCTCTCAAGAGCAGATAAAGTGATTTCTGGAGTAGGAGCAAAGACGGCTCGCATTCCCCTTTTTTCTTGGGCGAAATATAAAAAGTTGCCAAACATCCTTCCTAAATTCAATGACAAATCTTTATGTTTTTTATAAAGGGCCAACCGATTTTCCAAATCCTCAATACTCCCCTGTTCCTCTTCCGTTAGAGGCATATTAGGCAAAAGTGATTTTGATTTTATGAGAAGTAAAGTAGAAGCTACCAAAATAAAATCAGCACTATCGCCGATGGGGAAATTCTCAAAAGAACGAGTATATTCAATAAACTCATCAGCGACTTCAGAGAGCGAAACGTCACTTATGTGGAGTTTTCTCTTCTCAATCAAATCCAAAAGGACCGTCAGTGGTCCCTCAAACTCTCCCACTTTAACCTTAAAATCTGTATCCATCTCTTATATTTTAACAGATTTTTGTCTTCACTTCTTCTTTTTATTGGGATCCTTTTCTATTTTTAAACCTAATTCTTTGAGTTGTTTTTCGGCCAAAGGTTTAGGGGCTTTCATGACGGCGGTTTGGCCACCACGGGTCATTGGAAAGGCCTGAACTTCGCGAAGGTATGACTCGTTGGTAAGGTTCATTATGTTTCTTTCGACGCCGGCAGCGATGCCCCCATGAGGTGGAGTTCCATATTTGAAGGCTTCAAGAATGTGGCCGATGCTTTCCTCAGTTTCTTCGTCTGTATAGCCCATTACTTTATAAGTGGCTCGCAAAATTTCTGGTTTGTGAGCACGGATAGAGCCTCCAGCAGATTCATAGCCGTTACAGACTAAGTCATATTGTTCTACTAAAATGTTTTCAATATTTTTACCATTCATCAAGTCGTCTAGGAATTCTGCTTTTGGCATCGAAAATGGATTATGAGTGAAAGTCCAATCCCCTTTTTCCATGCCAGAGCCTTTTTCCTTGTCTGTCTTTTCAAAGAAAGGAAAATCAACAACCCAAGCATAAGCTAAAGTTTTACCATCCTTCTTTTCTTCTTCCGTCCGCATATCAAATTTATCAGCGCCGTATTTCTTCACAGCGTCCTTGTAAGAAATCCTTGGAAATGGTTTTTCTTTTATTTTATATCCAAGAGATTCTGCTGCTTGAATAAACATTTTTTCAAGAAAATCTAAAATTTCATCACGAGTAATAAAAGACATTTCTATATCCACTTGAGTGTGCTCAAATCCTCTGTCAGCACGCAAGTCCTCGTCTCGCACCGCTCTGGCCAGCTGAAAGTATCTTTCAAAACCGGCGACCATCAAGAGTTGTTTATACTGTTGCGGAGACTGTGGTAAAGCATAAAACTTACCTTTGTGGATACGGCTAGGCACCACGAAGTCTCTAGAGCCTTCAGGTGTGGATTCTGTGAGTAGTGGCGTTTCTATCTCTGTAAAATTGTTTTTAAGTAAATACTCACGGCATTTCTGAATCCACTGATTTCGCAATCGCATATTTTTTTGCATCCTTTCTGTTCGTAAATCTAAATAGCGGTATTTAAGACGAGCACTCTCGTCTATGTCTCTAGTATTCTCCGTAATCTCAAACGGTGGTGTTTCGGCTTTGTTTAAGATTTCAATACCCAAAATTTCAAGTTCAATGTCGCCATTTTGAACTTTATCGTTGATCATTTTATCGGGTCTTTTGTTTACTTTGCCTTTAACTTGAACAACCCATTCGGGTCTTATGGTTTTTGCTTTTTCTACCAAGTCTCCTTTATCTGATAGTACAACGCCTTGAACCATTCCACTCATATCCCTAAAATCAAAAAACACCATCTTACCCTGGTCCCGCACTACCGAAACCCATCCAGATATTGAAACCTCTTTTCCTATCCCACCTTTCAAATCTTTTATATAAGTCCTTTTCATACTTTAATAATACCAAAGTTTGAAAAAATATCACATTTGACAAAATCTCCTCTTTGCATTATTATATCAAAAGGAGTACCCAACAACCATGACGACCAAAAGTCAGACGCAAGAGATTATGGATCTCAAAGAAAGAGTTGAAATTCTGAAAGAGGAGATTGAGGAGCTCGAAAGAAAGAAGCAGAAGTTCCAGAGAGCAGCAGATCTACTGCGAACCTATTCGGTATCAGAACCAATCTGATCGTTAACTCACTCCGATAGCTCGCCTGACCTGTTCCATTTTGGCTCCGGCAACCGCCTGGGCCTTTTCCTTTCCTTCTTCCAAAACTTTTTTAACTAAATTTTTATCACTAGCTATTCCTTCCCTGACTTCCCGCAAGGGTTTTATGAATTTTTTCAAATCATCAATCAGCATTTCTTTCAATACTTTGTACTTGCCTTTATTATCCTCATAGATTTTTTCAATCTCGGCCACAGGACGGATCAATTTGTGAATGGCAAAAACATTCTTTGGTTTTTCTCCCGTCGAATCAGTCACAATACTCATTACCGCTTTTTCTATTTCCTCATCTGTGGCAAATAATGGAATGGTGTTGTTGTAACTCTTGCTCATTTTTTGCCCGTCGGTTCCTGGCACAGTTTGAACGTTTGAAAGGATGTAAGGTTCAGGAATTTTGAAAGTCTCACCAAAAATTCTATTAAACTTTTCAGCCGTATCTCTAGCAAATTCAATATGTTGTTTTTGGTCCTGACCGACTGGCACAATATCAGTGTCGTAAAGTAAAATATCAGCAGCCATCAACATCGGATAGTTAAACAAACCAACACTAACACTTTCTTCGCCGCCTCTCGCTAAAGCATCTTTGTAAGCATGAGCTCTTTTTAAATACGGAACGGTTGTGATAGTGTCAAAAATCCAAGCCAGTTCAGTATGCTCCGACACCTCTGACTGCTTGAAGAGAATTGATTTATCGGGGTCAAGACCAATAGCCAAAAAATCAGCTGCTACCCCAAAGGTCAACTCTCTCATCATCTTGGCATCTTGAATTAGGTTGAGGGCATGATAATCGACAATCATAAAGAAATTTTGACCTCCTTCATTCCCATTCTGAAGATCCACGAATTGCTTCATTGCTCCAAAATAGTTGCCTATATGTGGCCTCCCCGTCGGCTTAACTCCTGAAAGTATAGTTTTGTTCATCTCTCAATAATACCAAACTAATATTCATTAGTCACTCCTTGTTTTTGCTATTATACCTTTCGTACGAATAAGATAATGATTATTGGACCAAGTGCCCAAAGTCTTCGTCTTCGGTGTCGGCCTCAGCTTCTTCTTTGGTCTTGTGGATACGGCCGTCAATATGGTTGGCGGGAGAATAAATGGTGTAAAGTTTTAACTCCTTATCTCCGGTGTTTATGACATTATGCTCTGCCCCAGCTGGCACAATGAAAGCGAAATCATCGGAGAATTCCGTTTCTTCGCCGTCTATAATAACTTTTCCTTTCCCAGATTCTACTCTAAAAAACTGATCTACTTTTGGGTGAGTTTCTACTCCAATATCACAACCCGCTGGTAAGGACATCAAAACCAACTGACTGTGTGCTCCAGTAAAAATAACTTTTCTAAAATTATCATTTTCTTCTG
>CAYXQM010000003.1:0-13903 GCA_964467495.1 uncultured Candidatus Saccharibacteria bacterium
CCAGAGGTTCGGGTTTATTTGTCGCACAATAATTCTACTTTTTACCTTCTTTGTGCAGAGTAGGTTGTAAGTGGGTAAGAAGGTACGAAGGATTCTTTCACCTCCCCCTCCGGTATTCTCACCTTTATCATAATACTGCCATCATCTTTAATATTTACCTCTTCAACCCATTTTCTGACAATATACTTTTTTAATTCAAACGACGGATTATTGATCTTTTCTTTATAATGCGTGCATATTCTTTCAACCTCTTCTTCCGTGGCGTTGATACTATTGATGCCTCGCAGTTCTTCGCTTATCTCTACTATTTGATTATCTAATATTTTTTCCCTGTCGCTAAACTCATCTAGTTTAATTTTTAAATCCTCCTTTGAAATACTGTCATCAGAATATAATTCAAGCAACTTCCCTTTCTTAATTTTCAAATCATTTTTTTCTACTAATAAGTCGTTATAAACTTTTTGGCTTGAAACCTTTCCTTTCTCTCTCCTCTCTCTCATTAAAATGGCATTCTTTTTAAGCCCTTCCTGATTATTAATCAAACTGCTCACATAAGCCCAAACAATATTATCTAACCTATGGCTCACAATAGACCTAGCTCTACAAACAGGTTCATTAAAGTTTGAAACATATGCTTGAGCGCATCTATAAATTAAATATTCTCCCTGTTTTCTCCCTCCGTAAGATCTACCACACCTGACACATCTTATAAGCCCCTGACACAAAAATTCATACTTTGACTTAAATAGTTTATATTTTGCTCTTTTCTTTATAATCTCCTGCGCTTTACCAAAAATGTCTCTATCTAAAATTGCCGGCACCTTGACTAATCTCCATTCTGCTCTAGGATTTCGCCTTCTTCCCGTGAATCTATGCTTCCATGTTTTATGTATGTGATATTTGGCTATGCACGGAGAAGTTTTACCAAAATAATGATTGCCAATATAAGACTCGTTCACTAATATCTTTTTTACCGTTGAAACAGAAAAAAACTTTGGCTCTGTATTTTTTCCTCTTGTCTTAATTCCTTTTTTTACTAATCTTTTCGTTACTAAAAACATACTTTCTAATTCTAAGTACCATTTAAATATCTTTTTAACTATTCTGGCCTCACGCTGATTAATTTCAAAATGTGAATCAATCCCCTTTTCCCTGTTTTTCCTAATATAGTTATACCCATACGACGGATAGCATCCGATTAACTTACCTTCTGATAATAATCTATTCTTACCAGCATTAAATCTTCGTTTTATCCTACTTCTCTCCATTTCATCTACCGCCGCCTCTATGGTACTTAAAAACTTACCAGAATCTGAATCATCGCCCGGTTTGCCCATAACTTCAATGCCAATGCCGAGGTCCCTGAATTCATCTCTTAATATCAAAGACAATTTTACATCTCTGGCCAACCTATCACTCGCCCAAACACCAACCACATCAAACAGCTTTCTTTGTGCATCTCTTCTCAACTCATTTAAACCCGTCCTATCTGGATCGGCGCCAGAACCCGGGTTATCTTCATAAACCTTAACAATGTCTTTCTTGTTATAAATTTTATACAAATCTCGCAATTGATTTCCAATTGTTTCGGCCTTTTCTTGAGTATCCGTGGATACCCTACAATATAAAGCTATTCTTGGCATATTTTTAAAGTTTAATAATAGCAACTAAAAGGGACTGAAACGGAAAAAGTTATTTGTTGAAGACAACCTTTGTTTCAGCCCCTTTTAATCCACAAATTTAGAAAAAATACTTTTCCCAAAAGGACTGTCTTCAACACCTTAATTATAACAATTTTATATAACAAATACCATATTTTAAGATTTAAAAAATACATCGCGCTTTCAAACCAGCTTATACTCTCATATTTGCAATCACATTCCTTGGGTGGGGGGTACCCGTACCAATACTATAATGCATTATAGTATTCAGCCATTAATATCCCCATATCCCATCCCCTCGTATGCTTCTTTGAACAATCTCTTCCTTTCTTCATCACTCATCCTTTCTAATTCTAGATCAATATTAACACTCCTACTCTCAACCTTCTGGCTTGGATACATATCTTTTAACTTCAATGCCGTATCTAAGAACTTATGTTGCAGTTGGAGGTCTGGAATATCAGTTTCTATTAGTTCTCCTTTGTATTCCGCTATTTTTACCGCCGCCAAACCAGCTTCCAGCCTCTCAAGCAGTCTCTCGTCTGATATCCCACGGCCTTCCATTAAGCCTTCTATCTCCCTAATAAGGTAAGGTTTAGTAAGGTTCTCATGTGCAATAGTTTTAGCTGTATTATAATTCTTTGTATTATAAACTTTCAGCGCCGACTTTGTAGCGTTTCCGGTGCTAATATATTCTTTCACAAAGTTCCTTTGTTTCATTGTTATATTTCTCTTAAACATATTTTAGATTATAAATAATACTAACATTTTTATCCCGCCCTCCGCTTCGCCTTTAAGCTCGCTCCGGGCGGTCTATCTTATAAAATAAAAGAGATTTTGACATACTACTATAGAATTATGAAGAAGTATTATAGATTTCTTAGAAGTAATATAGACTATAGTATGTATTACTTCTAAAATTCTTTCACTAATTTACCTTCTTCTGCCGTTATTTCATACTCTCCATTCTCGCGCTCTTCTATGATTGGAATACTTTCGTTGTTGAGTTGTTTTTCATATTCCTGAACAGCATTATCTCTAATTTCGCTCCACAATGATTTATCGGAAAATATAAACTTATAAAAACCCATCCCCGGCCCCTTGCTTTTACTTGCCGGAACTAAAAACGGCTTATCTTCAAACTGACTTTTCCTCAAAGTAGAACCATTAAGAGACACCTGCCTACCCTCATTATCCTTAAACTTTAGGTAAACATTAGCCAATATATTAGGAATTTTTTTGTTATTATTGATACTAACAATAATTTCTAAACTAAATTGAAAATCTGTTTTCATGTTTTTTATTTATTATTGATTGCTAACCACCTCTTTTGACTGCGTCTGTTAAGCATTTTTAGGTTTGATTTAGGTATAACTTCTAAAATACTACTCGGAGCTAGTGTTCTGATACCTTTTTGACCTTCTGATTTTTTCTTTAAGCAGAATGGGCATCTATCCTCGCCCGGCAGTTGCTTCCTTAACCCGGCGTCAGCGTCAATCGGGCAAACATTTGCCGAACAAGAATTGAAACGGGGACACCTTTTCATATTTTCAAGATTTTGATTCATCTTTTTTTACCTCCTTTAATAATTTATTTTCTTCTTTTGGATCTTCCTTAAAACTTAAAACATTTTCCATAAAAGCCGCGAAATCAACCCTCTCTTCTGACGGACTAACAACAACTTTAGGAATTTTTTTCTTCTTTTCCACTATAATTCTCCTCCCTTAATAATAAAAAACGACACTCATTTCTGAGTGCCGCTTTTTATTATTCGTAATTAACTGCTAACAATAAATCGAAAAAGCAACAATCAAAAATAAATTGACTGTGTCTTTCGCATTATTGTTGCGCTGTTGCACCTTGATATAAAGGATATACTCTAGCAGTTAGCTACAAATAATTAGATTCTACTTATTTATCTGATTTTGTTTCTCCGCACCTGGCAGGGAATATCCAAAAGGAGAAAATACCCTCGGTCAAAAGATAACTCACAGAAAATAATATAGAAAACCTGCAAAAAAACTTAAATTTTCAATGTATAATTCATTTTAAAAAAATAATCACCTCTTGTCAAGTTCTTAATGCTCTCCTTTTTCTCTTCGATCATTAATTTTTATTTTATAATAAATTTTTCCGAGTAGATCAAAATATTCTACAAGTGGCTCCTCTATCTTACAGGCCTCTTCCGGCGCGACTTCCCTATCGTAATCTTCTTTGATAATTTTTCGCAGTTCTTTAATTTTCTTTTCCGAAGGTTGCGTCATATATTTATCTCTCTAATCCGTTTCTCTGCAAACATAGTTTATACAATAAGTCATAGTGGTCTGCATAGTTTAGTCCATCTGATTCTCTTATTGATTTTATTGTTGAATCAAAACAATGTTCTCTTATCTGCGCCGGTCTTAACTGAAGCCAATAAAATAAACCGAGGGCCATCATGATAAGCAATAAGATTACTTTATACTTGTTTACCCAGATTAAAACTGTTTTGAAAAACTGTTTCATGGGTTTATGTTTTTTATCTTTTACCTCAGCAACTTCTTGAGATTCTTTTTTGAATGCATTAATTACGGGTTTCTCTTTTTTATGAAAAAAATCCCAGATTATTTTTATCCCAAAAAAAACTATGCCTATTGTTGCGCCAACCGTACCATTAACTAAAAACTCAAAGATTATTGGCGGAAGGGCTTCCTGCGTAGAGACAATAGCCCACACTATAAAAAGAAACGCCACACCGAGAATAATCCAAGTAATAGGATAAATTGGTTCTTTTTTTTCCATAGATTTATTTTTTATCAGCCCAATGTTTATAAAGAAAAAAAGTAGGAATCGCTAAAATTACCCAGCTTGATATACCTACAAGCAGTATTCCAATGAGAGAAGAATCGAACTTACTACAATTTCCGTCATACTTACACCAAATAAAAGATTCAAAAAAAAGTTGGTTAAAGCGAGCGTTCCAGAAAAAAATTGCTAGAAATATCAAAAGACAAACTACCACATAAATACTTATAATTATTTTTCTAGCTTTATTCATAGATTTAGCTTTTCGCTGGCTTCATTTATAAAACCCAATATAGCTAATCGTCTTCGACAAAAATTCATTTTTAACATTTTAGAAAACATCGGATCTTTAAAGGACAATCTCTGAGACACTTTTCTGCTTATAGGAGAAGTCCAATCTTCCCCGAGAGCATAGGATTCCTTATATTCTACGTATCTTTCTAAAAATAGCATTCCGTAATCTTCGTTTTCTTTTTTAGATTTAAAATATTTATATTTGTTTAAGAGAAGAGAAACTATTTCTGAAAAATACAAACGTGCTAAAGTCGATTTTTCTTCACTTGAAACTTGATTTAAAATAGTTTCTTCTAACGTAATTTCACCAATAGAAATTTCTGCCAAAAGTAGCTCTGTGACTTCCGTTCCTTCTAATTTAAACCCTCCTATCTCTTCTGTATTATCTCTAATTGCTTTTACTAAAATACCCGTCTCTAAAACCAGCTCTGCAGTTGATCTTATAATTCCTTTTATTTTTTCTGTACGACTAATTTTTGTAAGTGGCTGTTTTATAAAATCGAGGAATCCCATAGGTTTATTTTTTATTTTCCATAGATTTATTTATCTTTTAAGAATTCTGCAAGTTGTTCTTCTTTGTGAAAAAATATAAAAACAAGATTTAGTAAATAGCCAGCAAGTAAAGACCCAAAAAAAATAATATAATATATGGGTTGACTCATAAAAACAGTTATAATTACAAAGTTGATTATTACTCCATAAAATAACGTTCTAGTAATCTCGTTGCCAACTCTCTGCTCTTTTATTTCTCTCCATTTTTCCCACTTTTTTGCTTCTGTCATAAATTTATTTAGTTCCCGTGGTATCAAAAAGCCCACCACAGGTAGAGGCCGAAGCCTCTCGCATAGGTTTCCCTATACGGCGAGTTAAGCAACCCCATGATGGGATCTTTATGCTTAACTCGACTTTATGCCATATCTCGTGGTCTCCCATAAGGGTTAGGCAATTACTTAATTGTCAATTTTACTTTATCATCATTTTTCCCTGTTTGGAATACTTACAATAAAATTCTTATCAAATCGTTTGATGCATCTGCCATAAAATTATAGTTAAAATAATTTAGGCGGGTTTTCTAATATCACCTCTTTTAAATTCCCTTTACCGAGATAATCAAAAAAAAGAAAGGTTTTTTCTTTACCTAATCTCCATTGCTCAGTATCTTTTATCGGATCAATGGTAATAAAATTATATAATGGCTTTAGCTGTACTAGTGAAATTTTAAACATAGAATGCATTAACTCTTCGTTATTTTTATTTTTAGGTATATCTAATACTCTTAACCCATGAAATGCCAAAAAAATATTATCAAGATTCGTAATTTCATTAGAAACAGCTTCCGCCATTTTTATTGAATCTTTAACCCCGCCGACCGAAATAAAACAAATAAGAATAGTATTTGATTCATATCGCTTATTCGATAACTTCCTTTTAATTGTCTCAATGACATCTCCTTGAAGATGTTCGACTATTTCAACTTCTCTAACATGCATTTCTGTAATATCGTTCTTAATAACCATAGTACCAATAACTCCATCTGGAGGATCAATTTTGGGTTTTAAGAACCACCAACTGCCCTTCTGTTTTTCCAAAATTGATATTCCCGTGGCAGTAATCGCGGTTATATACAATTCCTTTGCCTTTTTTAAATCTCTATGATTCCAAATATACTCAAATGGTTTATTTGGAAAACTTTCTTCTAATTTTCTAAATTGCTCCCAAAACCCAACTATCCCGTTAGATGGGTTAAACCAAATATTTTCTTTGCCCTTTAAATAAGTCAAATGTGATGGATACATTTTTTATTCTCCCTTAAAGTCGGTGATTTCATTTTTTGCGACTTTTATTTCTATTTTATAATTAATCGCCGATTAACCAAGTTTGAGCACTGTTTGTGTCCCCTATCTCGTCTATAAGTCCGCTCTCTTTAGCCTGCGCACCAAGCATTGAAGATCCGTCGGCCAATTCTATAACTTTTTTAATATCTAGACCTCTATTATTTGCCACATTCGCCGTGAACATTGTGTGCATTAATTCGGTGTCTCGCATAAATAAGTCGTATTCTTCTTGAGTTAATGGCTTATCTGGATCTCCGGCATCTTTAAATTTACCGGAAGATATTTGCTGATAAATTAAACCGTCCTCTTCGTTTTGTTGTGAATAATCCAAATAAGACATAGTTACTCCAATTCCTCCAATATCTGAAAAATCGCTAGCAAATATCCTATCTGTTGCTGATGCTATAAGGTAAGCCCCGGATGTAGCCCTTTCTCTAATAACAGCCACGGTTGGCTTATCTAGCCTCTTCAGTGCCTTCATAATCTCCTCTGAGGCATAAGGACTGCCTCCGCCAGAGTCTATCTCTACAATCACGCCCTTCATGCTATTGTCATTTTGTATGTCATTTATGCACATCACAACTTCTTCTGACGACACGGCATCATAGGCATCGGGGTCATCTATTTTTTCTGCTTCAGGTGTGTATATAAAATAAGAAGTTATCTCCCCTCTTATTTCTATCGTTGCGATACTATCACCCTTATAGCACGGCAAACCAGAGAGGTCGTCTTCTGCTAGAAAAAAATTGACGGCTTTTTCACCCCAAAAATACAAAGCAGTCAAAACCACAAAAACAGCTAGAGCAATTATTAAAATCTTCTTTATCTTTTTTTTATTCATAGAACTATTTCTCACTTAATTTTTTATTTTATAATATCCCAACGGTTTAAATAGTAGGAAACATCATTTTCGTTTCTACCCAAACAAATATTCCCTTCTCTTTTCTTGATTGTTATACGATACAGTTTTCCATTCCCGACAACATGTATAAACTCTTCTTCTATTGATTTTTCAATTTCATTCAGCGGAAGAATCAAATAATCTAATCTACCATTTTCTCTTAAAATAAAAATATAAAAAGTTCTACCAGCATTGTGCCTTTCAAAGGATACAATCCTTAAGTTAAAATGAAAAGCATTATGTGCGGCGCTAATATTTCTCGTTTTTACTTGGATATTAAAGACTTCGTTATTTTTACTTGCCATTATATCAACCCCAACATCTACCGACATTAAAGCGGCGTTATATCCCCTAAAAAGTAATTCAGATAATACAGCGTGCTCTCCTGCCTTGCCGATATAACCACCCTCTACTTCTTTTTGCTCTTCAAGTTCTAATTCTTCAATAATACTGTCTGGTTTTGATTCGTCTTCAATCTCTATTTTTTTATCATTTATTGAAAAAGTACTCGGCCCTATTTTTTTAAACCTCGACAATTCACCCTTACTCTTTACATCAGCAATAAGTTCGACATTCATGGTATTCTCTGGCGTCAATCCCACTGTTTTTAATAATTTTTTTTCTTCAGCTATTTTCGTAATATTTTTGCTATGCAACGGTTTGCCAGCCTCCTTCAAAACTTGATATGCGACATCTTTAAATGAGCTCATAATTTTTATTTCTCAATTAATTTTTTTTCAAAATCGGTAAAATTATCAAACCAATATTTTCGATAATTATCAAGTGTTTCGGCTATTCCTCTTTTTGACTTTAAAAGTAATTTTGTTTTTATATTAAGACCGTTAAACAAATAAGCTCTGCTTTCTTTTCCTTCTTTAGTTTCAAATATGCGCGAGTAACCATCAATTTTTCTATATCCGTCTGCGTGTTCCGTTCCTTTTGGATCTACAAACAAAATTACATATTCCTTTCCTTTCTGCATCCAAAAAATAAAGTCTGGCTTGAACCTAGCCATATTATTTTCTTTTGGATTGTAATACGGGATATGTACCTCGTCTAAGGTTTGGTCAAGTTTCGAAAACATCCACCAATCAAATTGTTTAAAAACATTATTTTCATTTTGTAAGTAATCCTCAAGCTGTTCAATAAATTTAACTTCGCTAGGAACATCAATAATGTGATTTAAATAATCGACTTTTTCATTTTCAGAAACAATAAGCGGAATATAATAATGATTTTGAATATATTTGATTTTTAACCCATCGTATTTAATTTCTGACTGAAAATTTAATTCCAGCTGTTTCAAATTTTGTTTATACTTTTCTTTATTCTTTGTTTTTTCAAATTCCTTATCTATTTCTTTTTCTTTACCTTCTTTCTGATCATAATTTATGACTTTTTTTATAGCTTTTAATATCTCGTTTAATCTATCTCCATCTCTAAACTTTACCTTTTCAAAATGAATAATTTCTTTATCTAGTTTCTTAAACCTATCAAATTCTCTATCTCTAACACTAAAATAATTTAAAATTCTATCCACTAACAAATCCGGCTCTGAAATTGTCCTTACTTCTTCAAAGTCAAAATATTGATCTGGCGTTCCAAAGCTTTCAGTTGCTTTCTCAACAACCCTGACATCGCACTCATATTTTGTTAATGCGATTTTTGGGCCAAGATAATTAAACATTGATTTGGCTAAATCAAAATCGTCCCTATTGATTCCATATTTTTGGGGTTCTTTTTCTTCCGCAAATATTTTATCCGATTCTTTATATATCGGAATAAGCAATAATCGCTTTTCAGCGTCTTTGTTGATAATAAACTCTTGTCCCAAGTCCTTTTCTTGCTTTTCTTCTTTGAGCGCCCTGATAATCTCCCTAAGATTTTCCGCATTTGTTCCAAAAACAAACAAACTTTCAAGCGGTAGAATATTTTTTCGTACTTTATTAAATAATTCTTCTTTTATCTCTTTCGCATTATATAAATTCAGAATCCTTTTTCGCTTGTTTTTTTGCGGTTCAATACGGACACCTCGTCCGACAGATTGCAAAACAAACTTTTTAGCATCGCTTCCCACGCCGATATTCACAAACAAAATAATGTTTGGGCGGTTAGAGTCCCACCCTTCATAAAAAGCGCGAGAACCCATTAAAATGTTTATTTCCGAATCGTCGCGATTGATTTTCTTGAAAATACTTTCATTCTCAAAACTTTCAATAATTTCATAACCCTCAAGCTTTTCCTTCAGCCAGCCGGAAATGTCGCCAATTTTAATAAGTCCAAAAGGTTTTTCCGAAGTTTGTAATTTGAAAATAATCTCATTTTTATTGCCCGGAATTTTCAAAACCTCAATTTTGCCAGATGATTTCGCGTTAAAAACTTGTCTTAAAATGTCGTTATATTCTATTTTTTCAAGCAATTTCTTATCAACCAAAACATTTATGTTTTCAAACTCATAATTGGGATTATTTTCAAAATCTTCTATCAATTCCTTTCTAGCTTTTTTAAGGAGTTCTGCACTTATTTCATTTTTTGCCACCTTTTCCAGCTCTGAAAAAAATAATTTTAAGTCAGCTTCTTTTGTATCAACTGAATTGACAAGCGTCAAAAGTAGCGGGCGGTGGTAAAGTGTTTTATCTTCTTTTCTGACTTTTTCAAAATATTTATTTATATATGTTTGCAAAATAAGTGTCTTCAAAACAATTTTTTGCTTTTCGATAGGAGCGAAATCCGTTTTATCTCTAAAACCTTCAACATTTGTTTGAGATACATAAATATGCTTTCCGTAACCTTCCTCAATAAATTTTGAGAGGTTGAAATTAAATGCACAGGTTGCGTAATCTCTTGGATCGGTAAATGTCGCAGAAAAATTAAAAAGAAAACCATTTCTTGAAAGTATTGAATATAAAACTTGTCTTTTGCTGTCTTCTTTGTCGCCCTTGTGAGCTTCGTCTAAAAGAATGTACCACTTACCGCTATTGTCATAATTTTTGAAATTAACTATTTTTTCCTTGTGTTCATCGGAAATCAGATCAGAACGATAATAAAAAACGGTAATTTCATTTTTTGCAAACGGTAAAGAATTTTCTCGCTTGACGCTTTCGTAATCTTTCAAGCTTTTTAAGTTTATTTTCGTCTCAAAATTAAAACTATTAAACTCATTAACATGATTTTTAAACTGCTCTAAAAGGTCATCTCTATGAGCCAAGAAAAGAATGTCGTTTTTCGGTATTTCTTTTCTTTGAATAAGCTGTCCGAGCAAATCAATCAACTTTACGATAATCAGAGTTTTCCCCGAACCGGTCGCCATCCAAAAACTCATCCGATTGATAAAATGCTCGAAGGCAATTTTTTCATTCGTAATCGGATAATCTATGTCAAATTCCAAAAGATGACCAGCGGATTTTCTTTCTCGGGTTAAATCATAGTCAAAATTTGCATCAAAACCATTAGCTTGATATTGCTTAAAAAATTGTTTTTTATCGCTTTTTTTCTCTTTATAAAACAACCAAAGTGCTTTCAGTGCGTTCTGCAAACCTTGCTTTTGAAAATCAAATAGTGTTTTGTCGGAAGAAAATCTGCCAAAATCAAAATCCTGCCATTTTGCCGGCAAGTTATCAAAAGAAAAGTCATCAACGATTGATTGCAAATAGGTCTTCATATTATTCCCACCAGATTAGGGGCTTAATAAGCTTGTAGTCCAATTCTTTCGTGTTTATCTTACTCCCGTCGGTAAATTCCACCTCGCCGTCTTTTATGGTCTTAATCCACTTTCCAGTTAAGTTTGATAGTGTTTCCGCAATATCAATATCGGGATAAAACTTGTTCCAATCTACCTTCACTTTTTTATTCTTATAATCTATTTCCAAAGCGGAAAGCATTTTTTCATCTTTCATAAAGACATAATCCTGATATGCTTTGTCGCTTGTTTTGTTAAACAAATCACTCGTGCCATATTTACAATTTCTTAAAGCATCTTCGTACTGCTCAAGTTCATAATACTTGAAAAAACCTCCACCATTCCAATTAACATCCTTACTTAAATGCGGTTTGCGAATTACTGGGCTATGAACAGCCTTAAATTCCTTATCACCATTTAGAACTAGCTTCATTCGCCCAAGAAGGCCGATCTTTTTAATAACAACCTTGGCAGTTTTTTTAGTTTCTGAAATTACTTCGATAATAGCCGGATTGTCTAAACTAATATTTTCTTCAATTTCTTCGTCATCTTCTTTCTCGGCTGATTTTTTTATTTCAGTTGTGTCTAAATAAATTTCTTTGAAATAATCACCCATCTCTACACCAAGCCATCTTCTATTAAGTTTTTGTGCAACGGCACAGGTCGTCCCGCTTCCGGCAAAAAAATCAAAAACAAAAGCTCTGGCTTCGGCAGATGTTTGTATTATTCTTCTCAACAAATTTTCCGGTTTTTGATTACTAACAAAAGACAAACTTTCCGTTTCTCGTGGTTCACTATATTGAAAAGAATAAATATCGTTCCAAATTGTTCCTTTCGCCTTAACTTTATATTTAAATTCCTCCTTTATGAAATCTTTACTTTTCCATCTTTCAATATATAAGTTATCCTTATCTTTACCGAGAACATCCAGCCAACCAATACTATTTTTTACCATTTTAAATTCTTTTATACTTTTGTCGCTTTTGTCTTTAGGGATAATTTCAAAAGCTTTAGTAAAAATATTTCCATCCAATGTTTTTGTGTAGTAATGTATAAAATCTGCTTGCCTAATCCAATTCATTGCCTGAGATTTAAAACCCGATATATTATCACCCGTATTCCATGTTATTTTGGCTTTAAAATTCTCTGATCCAAAAACTTTGTCGAGTAAAATTTTGGAGTAGTGCTCCGCAAAATGGTCTAGGTGTAAATATAAATTACCTTTTTCGTTAAGAAGCGCCTTAGAATATTCTAGCCGGTCGTTCATTAAGGAAAGCCATGTAGAATCTTGAAAACTGTCTAAGAAAATAAAATCGTTTCCCGTATTAAATGGCGGGTCAAGATAGATTGCTTGTGCTTTCTCTTTAAATTTCGGCAGTATTGTATTTAACGCCTGATAATTTTCGCTTTTTATCAGCCAGCCATCTAGCTGATTGTCTAAATCATCAAACAAAGACAAAATTTCAATTTCTAAATTCTTAAAATGCTTTGTATCAATAGGCAAATGCTCATAGTTTTTGTCTTTAATATCTTTAATCTTAAATTTGCCGTCAACTATATTGAGTTCCTGCCATTCCTTTATTTGTTCTTTTATTCCAGCATGTTCTAGTATTTTTTCAACTATTTTTTTATCTGTGATTCTATCCAGCGTAATCACATAATTGCTTTTACGCGCGAACTTTGGCTTATTCCAAACTTTCACCAACTCATCTTCAAATTGAGAAATAAAATCAATTACTTTAAAGGCAATGCTTTTCAAAATCTGTAATTGATTAACCCTGTCCCCAGACCATTCCTTAGCTCCTTCCCAGAAATACTGATAGCTCCAAAGTTTAAATTGTTCCTGCAAAAAAGCATTAGCGTTTTTATTGATAAAAAAATCAACTTCGTTTTGTTTTTCAAAAATACGAAAAGCTTTTTCAAGTAATTCTTCAGTAATTTTGATATTCTTCTTTTTTAAATCTTTTAGAATATCGTCTGATTTTGTTTTCGTTCCTCGCTCGGAATATTTAACAGTAAAGACGACTGTTTCGTCTTCGCGAACCTGTTTAATTTCAAAATATAAAGCGCGTTTTTCATTCGCTTTTTTATTTTCCATTTGGCCGGCGTCAAAATAAAATTTCAGGCTGTCAAACTCAACCGGCATACTTCTAAAAATGCGGTCAGTTTTGACATAGTAGAGCATCTGCGTTTTCCAAAACAAAATGACATCTTTTTCGTCGGTATAAACTTTTTCGTAAATATTATTATGGAAAGGCGTTGAATTAAAATAAATAGATCCACTTTCGGTAAAATATCGGCTAAAAAATGAGTGTAGCTTGTCGAAAAGCTCTTCTCTAAAAGCGGGGTATTTTATGACGGCTTTGTTTATATCTTCTTTAAGCAGTTTTTCAATCTGCGAATAGTATCCAGCTTTAATCCGCATTAAATTAATAAACCCACCTTCGCCTTCAATTTTGGCGCCAATAAAAATATCTTGAAGTGCTTTATAAAATTTTGCTTCTTTATTCATATTTTTAATATATTATATCTTTAGTTTATTCTTAAATTGGGACTTTTTCAAGATGCATCAAACAAAAAACGGGCCTAAGCCCGTTGATTGCTGTTTAGTTATTGAATAACAACCTCTCTTAACATTAAGTCCTTAGGATTGAGAATTGCTGTAAAGCAAAGTCCAAGAGTACTACCTACTTTCGACCTTCTTTGTGAGGGGTATGCTTACGACACTTTGAACAAAACTTCTTCATCT
>CAYXQM010000004.1:0-3901 GCA_964467495.1 uncultured Candidatus Saccharibacteria bacterium
TTTTTGATACTACCCTGATTTCCACAAAAAGCAATGATGGTCTTATTCGTACGAATGGTTCAATACATTAAAACACTACGATCGTGAATTTTTAGTGGGGGAAGTTTTTGTATTAAAAAGCGAAGACCCGACCGAAGTCGTGCTTCGCATCGGGTTGGTGTACGAATGTAAACCTGTTAGGGTTTAATTTGGTTCAGAGCAAATAAAACATCTTCTACCCCAAACCCTAAAAATGCAGCTACGATAGAAAAGGTTCGGGGATTTTTTTGAAACTCTTCACGAATAGCATCAAGCGCCAGTCTAATACCCTCTTTGTTTAGTTTGATTTTCAGGTCTGACTCTGTAGCGTACCCCTGGCAAATCCATCCAAAGTGACTATCCACATCGTCAGAGTGAACACCGCTTGGTGTTCGACGCATGGCAACTCTTTCAATTTTCCATTTGGGGCATGAATTTCCAAGATCAAAATGTCCCTTAGACACATCCTCCACTGATAGTCCAAGGTTTTTTCTGAGTGCCTTAATAAGGAGTATGAAAGTCACCACTGAAGCCGAAAATATTGATGTTCTCGTCTCTATAGACACAAAAGTACCCTCCTAAATTCAAAGTTATCAAAAGCTAATCAAGAAAGCAAGTGGGCTTAAATGCCTTCTTCTTTCAATTTTTGGATAGCTTCCTTGGCGGATTTGGAAAGTTTTTTAGGGAGAGCAACGCGGACATGAATTAAAATATCACCACGAGACTTGCCGGCAGGAACACCTTTGCCTTTTATTTGAAGAATGTCGCCAGTATTTATCCCTTCAGGAATTTTGAGTTTGGAAAGCCCGTCTAAAGTATGAATATCATATTCAGCCCCAAGCAGGGCGTCAGAAAGTTTGACATCTAATTTCATTACTAAATCGTTGCCCTCTTTTTTGAAAGTCTTGTGCGGTTTAATGTGAGTCTTTATATAAAGATCGCCTGAGGTACCACCTTTAACCGCTTCGCCACCACCCGAAAGACGAATCATCTCGCCATTGTCTATACCAGCTGGAATTTTTATTTTAACTTCCTCTTCTTTTTTAAGAATTCCTAAACCGTCACAAATGTTGCATTTTTCCTCTGGCACCTTGCCAGATCCAGCACAGATTTCGCAGGCTCGGGTCATTTCAATGGAACCAAAAATTGATTTTTTGATTTCTCTTATTTTTCCTTTGCCATTACAGGTTTGGCAGGTTATCATCTCCGTTCCCTTCCTGGCCCCACTGCCACCGCAAGTTTGGCAAACCGAAATTTTATTTAAAAGAAACACTCTTTCTACACCAAAAACAGAATCTTCAAATGAGAGTTCTATGTCTATGGAAATGTCTCTCCCCCGCTTTGTTCGAGATCTTTGGCCACCAAAAAATTCACCAAAAATATCTCCCAAATCCCAGCCCGAGGCTGGTCCGCCTTGAGTAGAAAAATCTTCCCCAAAACCCGAAAAGTCAAAGCCACTTTGCTGGGCAAAGTCCTGCCAGTTGCCTTGAAAGCCCCCAAAACCTCCACCTTGAGCCCCAGCGAAGGTCTGCCCGTACATATCATATTGGGCCCTTTTTTGGTCATCAGAGAGCACTGTGTAGGCTTCGTTGACCTCTTTAAATTTATCAACATCTCCACCTTTTTTATCTGGGTGCAGTTGATGAGCCAGCTTTCTAAAAGCCTTTTTTATATCCTCTTTTGAGGCCTTTTTATCCACTCCCAATATGTTGTAATAGTCTTTTGCCATACGACTATTATATCAGTTTTTTAGCTTTTTGTCTCGTCTGATTTTGGTTCGTCTTTTTTGTCTTCTTCTTTTTCCTCTTTCTTTTCCTCTTTCTTTTCCTCCTTTGGTTCTTCTGCTTTTGGTTCGGGTGTTTTATTTTTTTGCATATACTCCCCTATTTTTTGAATTTCTTTTGAGAGATTTTCGGTAGCTGTTTTGACGGCAGAAATGTCATCTTTGTCTTTCACATCTTTTAATTCTTTTACTTTCTCTTCAACACCTTTTTTAATTTCATCAGAAATCTTTCCTTCAGCTTCTTTAAGGGCCTTCTCAGTCGTGTAAATTAATTGCTCGGCTAAATTTTTAGCTTCTATTATTTCTTTCTTCTTAGTGTCATCTGCAGCGTGAGTTTCAGCGTCTTTTTGCATTTTTTCTATTTCTTCTTTGGATAAACCGGAACTACCTTCTATTTTTATAGATTGTTCTTTGCCACTTGATTTATCTTTAGCTTTAACACTTAAAATTCCGTTGGCATCTATATCAAAACTAACTTCCACTTGAGGAACACCCCTCGGAGCCGGCGGTATGCCATCCAAAATGAACCTTCCGAGAGTTCGGTTATCTGTGGCCAAAGGCCTCTCTCCTTGAACGACGTGAATCTCTACACTAGTCTGGTTGTCAGCGGCCGTTGAAAAAACCTGAGTTTTGGAAGCTGGAATAGTGGTATTTCTATCAATAAGTTTGGTAGCGACACTTCCCATCGTTTCGATACCGAGAGAAAGAGGAATGACATCCAAAAGTAAAATATCCTTTACATCACCGCCAATAATTCCTCCTTGGATAGCGGCGCCCAAAGCCACCACTTCATCCGGGTTAATGCTCTTGTTGGGTTCTTTGCCAAAAAACTTTTTCACTTCCTCTATCATTTTTGGCATTCTGGTCTGGCCACCCACTAACACAATTTCTTCAATTTCATTTACCTTAAATGGTGAGGATTCAATGGCTCGCTTGGTAATTTCCATCGCTCTCTGGATAAATTCATCGGCAAGCTCCTCAAGTTTGGCACGATTCATTTTTATGAGTAAGTGACGAGGGCCAGAAGAATCGGAGGTGATAAATGGAATATTAACTTCCGTCTCGGTAGCTGTAGAAAGTTCAATTTTGGCTTTTTCAGCCGCTTCGTCTAAACGTTGAAGGGCCAGTGAGTCTTTGGTGATATCAATGCCAGATTCTTTTTTAAATTCATTAGCCAACCAATGAATAATTTTTTGGTCGATATCTTTTCCTCCCAAATGCGAGTCTCCGTCGGTGGCTTTTACTTCCACCACGTCGTCCCCCACTTCCAAAACGGAAATATCAAAAGTGCCGCCGCCAAAATCAAAAACGGCAATTTGTTCATTTTTCTTTTTGTTAAATCCATATGCCAGAGCGGCAGCTGTTGGTTCGTTTATAATTCTTTTCACATCTAATCCGGCAATTTGACCAGCGTCTTTGGTGGCCTTCCTTTGAGCGTCGTTGAAATAAGCTGGCACGGTAATGATAGCCTCAGTAATTTTTTCTCCAAGTTTGGCTTCAGTGTCAGCCTTGAGTTTAGAAAGAATCATCGCTGAAATTTCTTCAGGTCGATATTGCTTGTCGGACATCTTAATATTTACTCCGCCGGAATCAGATTTTGAAATTTCAAAAGGTACTGCACCTTTATCTTTCTGAACGGCCTCTTCATCAAAATCATGGCCAATAAATCTTTTTATGCCGAAAACCGTATTTTGAGGGTTAGTTACCGCTTGTCTTCTCGCCAAAAGACCTACCAACCTTTCTCCTGTTTTTGAAATGGCAACAATAGAAGGCGTCGTTCGAGCCCCTTCTACATTTTCAATTATTTTTGGCTGCCCCGCCTCCATTACCGCCACGGCACAGTTTGTAGTTCCTAAATCGATTCCAATGATTTTTGACATAAATTTAGTTTGAAAGTTAAAAATTTATAAAGTTTTAAAGTAAATGTGTATGAAATTATAACTCCATCATACCATATTTTGCAGAGACCATAAAGGCCGTTCAGATTCGCTACTACATCGCAGCTGCTTGTGCCATTGTGGCGGCCGCGATTAAGTACATTGTTCCCTAACCCGTCGAGAGCCGCCAACAGAAAGGAGGACTCGGCGGTTTCTCATTTAT
>CAYXQM010000004.1:4001-13043 GCA_964467495.1 uncultured Candidatus Saccharibacteria bacterium
CCTAACCCGTCGAGAGCCGCCAACAGAAAGGAGGACTCGGCGGTTTCTCATTTATTTACTTTTTTCTAGCTTGCCAACTCGTGAGTCCAAGTCTAAAAATAACTTCTTGTCTACTTTTTTATCTAGCGTCAAATTCACATTATAACTCACATCATTCACCTTTAATTTAGTATCTCTCAATTCCAACCTAATGTCATCTATATCATTCTGTATCTTTTCCAATTTATGATTTACCCCCATCATTTGCTCACCTTGTGCTTTAAACCCATCTCTGACTTCTTCCATAATAGCACCAACATGCCTTTTTAATTCTTCTTTTGAGAATTCTTTTTTGGATTTATTATCCTTTTTGGAAGCAGTTTTTTTCATAATCCATATTCTATCAAGCAACCTTGTATTCTGCAACTTTGACCTTTGGTGCTCTAATTATTTTGTCTTGCAATTTATATCCAACACTTACTATTTCAAGTATTTTACCCTCATCTTTTTGATTTTCTACTGGGACATTTTCTACCGCTTCATCTCTCTGTGGATCAAATTTTTCTCCCAAAGGTGAGACAACAGAAACACCATGATTTGAGAGAATATTTATAAGCTGTGAGTGGATGTATTCTACACCTTGTCGCCAGTTTTTATCAACTTTTTCCCAAGCTTCTTTATTTTTAAAGGCCGAATCAAAGGAATCTAGAACTGATATCAGTTCAGTCGACAAATCTTCTTTGGCGAATTTAGCATGTTCTTTCTTTTCTTCTTCTAATCTTTTACGAAAATTAACTCCATCAGCTCTCTCTTTTTGCCAACCAGTAAGATATTCCTGTTTTTCCGATTCCAGTTTTTTAATCTTCTCCCGCAATTTTTTAACAAGAACGGCAGGATTTTCCTCTTCTGATTCTTCAGAAAAAGTTATGTCGTCATCTTCTTTTTTCATACAAAATTATCGCTTGCTCCACTGTGGAGCCTTTCTAGCTTTTTTGAGGCCGAATTTGCGGCGTTCTTTGGCGCGAGGGTCACGTTTCAAAAATCCGGCTTTTTTTATTTTTTCTTTGGAAGATTCATCGTGTTTAACTAAGACTCTAGAAATGCCGTGGCGAACCGCTTCCGCTTGAGAATGAATACCTCCTCCTTTTACATGAACAGAAACGGAAAACTCGCCCAATTTAGCTTTAATGATAGGTTCCTCAACAATTTTTTGCATTTCTTTAGTGGGAAAATATGAGTCCAAATTACGCTCATTTATTTTAAAGATAGTTTTAGAAGCTGGGGTCAGACGCACTCTAGCAATAGAAGTTTTTCTTCTGCCTACCGCCTCAATATATTTTTCTTTATTTTTTTCTGTGGTAGCCATTTTATTCTGTAATTATTAAATTTTTAATCATCCTATCCCTCAATTTATTTTTTGGCAACATTCCTTTGATGGCAATCCGTAAAGTTTCGGCCATACCTTTATCTGCTACTATTTTCTTCATGGTTCTTTTTTTCAGTCCTCCAGGGTAACCGGAGTAGGTTTTGTACACTTTGTCCTCCATTTTCTTATTGGTAGTTGAAATTTTGGAAGCGTTAATTATTTTTACCTTTACTTCCGGGATAGCATTACGAACAAAGTCGGTACGATTTTTACCCATTAATACAGTAGCCGCCTGGCTAGCGATTCTTCCTAATTTTCCTCCCTGGGCATCTATTGTATGTTCCATAATTTTAAATAAAGCTTATGATGGCCATTTTACTACCATCAGAAAGTCTTTTGTCTAACTTAACTATTCTAGTATAACCCCCCTTTCTGTCTTCGTATTTTTTGGAAAGCGAACCAAAAATAACTTTAGTTGCCCCCGGTCCCACTTTGGCAGTTACAGCCCTTCTATTGGATACGGTGTCTGTCTTGCTTTTGGTGAGAAGTTTTTCAACAAAAGGCCTCAGCTCTCTAGCTTTAGCGTCTGTGGTCTCAATCTTTTGGTGTAAAATCAAAGATCGGGCAAGAGAATTAAGTAGAGCTTTTCTACCCTTTGTGACTCTTCCGAATTTTCTGTTTTGATTATGATGCCTCATTTGTTAGTTGTCAGATTTTAGTCTTTAGTTTTTAGTGATATTTCTATTTTCTAATATCTATTGTCTATTTTAGAGTAATCCCATGTTCTCCCAACACCCTTTTAATTTCAGCTACTCCTTTAGCTCCAAGTCCTTCCACTTCCAAAATGTCCTTTTCTTTCTTTCTGGCTAAACCGCCTATGGTGCGGATGTTGGCGCTAGAAAGAGCATTCAAAGTTCTGGCCCCAAGATCTAAGTTCTCAATGCGAGTTTTCAGAAATTCCGGATCTAATTTTTGGGTTTCTCCACTAGTTGAAAGTTCATCTGATTCAGATTTAGTCATGTTGGTATCCTCGTCCAAAATATCGTTCTCAGCTTCAAAACCAATGATAGCCTTCAGTTGTTCTATCATGATACTGATAGATTTTTGAAGAGCTTCTCCGGGAGCAATACTACCATCTGTCTCTATCAACAATTTCAAGCGATTGAAGTCGGTACGATCGCCAACCCTCATATTTTCAACTTCGTAACTCACCCTCCTGATAGGAGTAAAATTGGCATCTAAGATAATAGTGCCGATATCAACTTTGTCTTTACCAAGATTATCTCGGCTTACAAAGCCTAGCCCTCTCTCGACATTAATTTCTATGTTGAGTTCAGAATCCTTATCGGTCAAAGTGGCAATGACAAGATCGGGGTTGATAATCTCCACCTGTCCCGGAATTTCGATGTCTTTAGCTGTAATAATCTTTGCCCCCTTAGCTTTTATATTGAGAACTTGGGGTTCATCAGAAAGCATTTTTATGCGAAGTCGTTTGATATTAATCATTATCATCACCACATCTTCCCTCACTCCTTTGATTGAAGAAAATTCATGTTCTACTCCCTTAATTTTTACCGAAGTGACAGCCGCTCCAGGCAAAGATGATAAAATAATCCGACGAAGAGAATTGCCTATAGTAAATCCATAACCCGGATAAAATCCGTCAATTTCATAAATGCCTTTGTTATTTTCTTCCGATACAATCTTCGGTTTTGAGGGCAATATTATGGTTTTATCAAAATTTTCTGTTGTCATGATATTAAAAAATTAAAATTAAATAAAATATTATTGTGTAATATTACCTTTGATAAAATTCAATCACTTGACCAAGGTCAAATAATAAATCAGTACTCTCGGTAGGAGAGTTATCTTTTATAATTAATTCCTTGGTCTTGCTATCCCAAGACATCCAAGCTGGAGACTGGGTTTCCACAACATCATCTCCTTCAACATTAAAAAGTTTGCTATTACGACTACCTTCTCGGACGGTTATTTTATCTCCTTTTTTGACGGTGAAAGATGGCACATAAACTTTTTTGCCATTTACCAAGAAATGTCCGTGAGCCACGGCTTGTCTGGCACTTAAGTGGGTCGGTAAAACGCCAGCGCGCCAAACCACATTATCCAAACGACACTCAAGAGTTTGAAGTAAATTGGCCACAGGTGAACCTGTTTTTTTGGAAAGAGCTTGTTTTACATACTTTGCAAATTGTTTTTCTGCTACAGCGTAAAACATTCTAGCCTTTTGCTTTTCGTTTAATTGTTTGCCGTAATCGGTTTTTGGTTTGGAAAACTTTCGTCTAATCTTGCGTTCCTCCCTCAAACTAAACTTCTGCGTTTGAGTTTTCTCAAAAACAGGGGCTTTTAATCTGCGAGCTATTTTGTATTTTGGACCTATTTTCATATCTTAAATCTTATATTATACCCTTCTTGGTTTTTTTGGTTTTGGGCCATTATGAGGTACTGGAGTAGCATCTTTTATAGAGGTAATGTTTATGCCTTTGGATATAAAACCTCTAATTCCTGATTCTCTACCAGACCCCACCCCTTTAACAACCACGGCAATTTCTTTAACCCCCAAAGTTTGAGCTTTTGCTCCTAACACCTCACCCACTTTGGCGGCAGCAAACGGAGTGCCTTTCTTCGCCCCCTTAAAGCCCAAACTACCACTGGAGGCTGCGGCTATCACATTGCCTTTTTTGTCTGTAAGGGTCAGTGCAGTATTGTTATATGTTGACCGAACATGAAGGATGCCTGCCTCAACTCTTTTCTTACTAGAAACAACTTTGGCTTCAGCTTCGGTTTGAGCCTCATTTTTTATATCTTCTGTTTCTGTTTTTACAATTCTTTTCTTTCCCATAAATTTATTTTATTTCTTCTCTACCGCTCTTCTTCCGGTGCCCATGGTCTTTCTGACATTACCTCGACGGGTACGAGAGTTAGTTTTGGTTCTTTGTCCTCTCGCCGGTAAAGATCGGGTATGTCTTACGCCTCTGTAACTTTTTATGTCCTTAAGACGTCTGATGTTGCTGGAAATTTCTCTTTTCAAATCACCCTCAATTTTCATACCTTCTACAATCTTTCTTATATCGTTCTCAGTTTCGGTGGTTAAATCTTTGGCCTTGGCACCTCTATCCACTTTGGCTTTATCCAATATTTTTTGAGCCTGAGAGCGACCAATACCAAAAAGAGTGGTCAGTCCTATCTCCAATCTTTTATCATCCGGTATTGTTATGCCTAAGATTCTCATTTTTAAAAATTCGTTATTTGAAATTTAATATTTTATTACCCTTGTCTCTGTTTATGTTTCGGATTACCCTTGCAAACAACAAACAAAATACCCTTTCGGCGCACTAATTTGCATTTTGGACACATTTTTTTTATTGAAGCTTTTACCTTCATCTCTAATATTTTTACAGTTCTTAAACTATTCGCTTAAGCGCCTATTGTCTACGCGTCTAACAATCCTGGCTTTTCCCCCATAAGGATCGAGGACAACTTCAACAGAGTCCCCGATTATAACTTTAATTCTATTGAGCCTCATTTTACCGGAAAGATACGCGAGCATTTCTTGTTCCTGGTTTTGTAGCTTAATACGGAAAAGCGCGTTCGGAAGCGCTTCCGTAACCATGCCAATACTTGTGTCTTGCCTCGCTTTATCTATCATTTAAAATGAAACAACAATGGGAAAAAGGTAGCATATAAGCCCCCTCAGTGTCAACCCCAGTTAAGATACCTACTTAATAGCCGCCACTTGGACATTGATTTTTAGAGGATTGTCAGGAAAAGACTGCTTCCAGATAGGTCTTATAGTTGCGGTTATTCCGGAAATGCCGGCAAATTCATCCATTAACATGGTAGCGTCTTTTCTCGGAATACCAACCAATTTCTGGCTTAAAAGATTCGGGTCTATATCCGCCAAAATCTGGACCATACCATTTATATTTAAATCCATTTCTTCGCCAATGTTAGTTTTGTCCAATTCGTTACTAACCACAAGAGAAGAGAAATCCTTTATAACGGCCGAGATACCATCCCAATCTGGATAGCCGCTTATATATTCTTGAACAAGCTTGTCGGATAAATCTTTTTTATTCAACATCACTGCATACGATGTACCCTCCTTACCCACGAGAACGGAAGAAGATTCTTCCTTTTGAGGCAGTTCATGGGATTCGTATATTGTGGCCCCCGACAATAATACCAACTCTTCCGATATTTTTGACTGGAAATCTTTCTCTAAAAGAGATTGTATTTCAGAATCAATATTTTGAAGAGCTGTCAATTTTTCACTTTCTGGTACTGTCTTCATTTTTCCCACAAAACCACCAGCCATTTCAGTAGCAGATCTGGCATAAAAATCTTTGTAACGAGCAGCATCATTTTTAAATCCAGGAACAGTGAAATCTGTTTTCTTTGTGTTATATTTTTCTCCAGCCTCATCGGCAAAAACTTCCACTTCTATACTGCCAGGACCTGATGCGGTTTTGCCGGGTATAACAATGGACTCCGGAATTCTATAAATTAAACCTTCCGGACTTTCAAAACGAGTCCGAACGATAAGTCTTTGCGGTTCAGACGAAAAATTATTATAAACTATGATTTTGCCATGAGCCTTTAGCTCAACCATTTCCTCACCAGTAGCTGGAATAGAGATGATTTGTGATCTTGAAAGCTTTACTACTTCATATCTTATACTATCTTTACCAGCCTCAATGGTACCAATAATATCCGTGGAAATTTCAACTTCCTGGCTTTTTGGAGTGATGAGAATAGTAGCTGATGAAAATACCGTCATCATAGAAAAAATGAAGACCAGAACAGCCACAACTGCTATACCCCCGAATATTAACTTTTTCCTTTTTGGCCCAACCAAACTGCGGCCGTTCTGCATTGGCTCTTTTTGATTCTTGGGATAATAATATTCGTAAGCTCCTTTTTCTTTTTCTTCTATGGCTACTTTGGTTGGTGCAATTTCCGGCTTAATGTTTATGGGTACTTTTCTTTTCCCTCCGTTAGGGATAGGAACATCGCGAATACTTCTCCTTCCTCCTCCTCCACTGGGGGGAGTAACATCACTAAATTGTATCCTTGGCATATTTATATTATAAACCTTTCTTTTGCTTTTTGTGCAACAAACTTGTGGAAAAATATTTAATTTGTTATTCCAAAATTGCTTTTATTCTGCGGATGCCGGCGGCGACAGCTTCTTCTTTAGTGATTTTGAAATGACCTAGTTCACCAATATTAGAAACGTGAGGTCCGCCACAAAATTCTTTTGAGTAAGCGGTTTCTAAAGTAGGGCCGACGAAATAAATAGAAATTTCATTGCCATATTTTTCTCCAAAGAAATGCAAGGCGCCAGATTTTTCAGCTTCTGCTCTTGGTAAAATAATGTTATTAACTGACAGATTTTCAGAAATTTTTTTATTTACAATATCTTCCACTTTTTTCTTTTCTTCATCAATCATTTTTTGAGAATGCATAAAATCAAACCTTAATCGCTCTGGTGTAATATTACTCCCTTTCTGTTCCACATGTTCCCCCAAAACTTCCCTCAAGGCCTGGTGTAATAAATGGGTCGCCGTATGATACTTAACTTCCATTTCACTGTGTCCACCTAAACCACCTTTAAATTTTTGCTCCATTCCCGCTTTGGAAATTTCCTGATGCTTTTTGAATTTTTCTTCAAAATCTTTTTCGTCAATTTGTATACCTTTTTCTTTGGCTAACTCTTTTGTCAAATCAATGGGAAAACCATAAGTTGTATGAAGTACAAACGGATCTTCTCCTCTTTCAAAATATTTCAGTCCAGCGGTTAGATTTTTAGCAAACTTTTCTTCTTCCATTTTTATTTCATTCAAAATGGTCGCCTTTTTATTTTTTAATTCCGGATAATCTTCTTTATAATTTTCTATAACCGCTTCGGCAACCTTAGTTTGAGAGCCTTCAGATTTAGTCACCCGACGAATCAATCTTCTTAAAATATAACCCCTCTCCGTATTTGAAGGGGTAACCCCATCGGCAATCATAAAGACAGCCGTCCTTATATGATCAGCAACAATCCTGGCTACTTTAGTATCAAAATCTCCACCAGAAACACCTTTAATACTTTCCATTATCGGAGCAAACAAATCGGTTTCGAAAATTGTTGGAACTTCTTGAGAAATCATTGCTAAACGCTCTAAACCCATACCAGTATCAATCCCAAGAGGAATGTCTTTTAATATGGCTTTCCCGGCACTACCTTTATCTAACTCTTCTCGTGATCCTTCACAAAAATATTGATTAAAAACAATGTTCCAAATTTCAACATCTTGTCCATCAGTATTTTTACAATAGATTTCAGTTGTGGGACCACATGGACCAGAATTCCCAGTCGGTCCCCAAAATACATCTGGACCATCTTCACGAATATCTTTAATTCCTAATTTTTCCCAAACCTTTTCTGATTCATCATCCCTTCCAACTGAACCGACTCCTTTGAAAAAAGTGATGTAGGAAATTTCTAAACCTAATTCTTTAGTAATAAAATCATGTGCATAAATAATTGCATCTTCTTTCCCATAACCACCAAAAGAAAAATTTCCCAACATCTCAAAAAAGGTCAAATGTGTGGCATCCCCAACCTCATCTATATCGGACGTACGAACGCATTTTTGGATAGTTGCGGTGTTTAGAGAACCAAAATCACGTGTGGCATTTAAGGGTGCCGTGTAATACGACTTAAACTGCTGCATGCCCGCTGTTGTAAAAAGCACCGAAGCATCTCCGTCTGGTATTAAAGAAGAACTCGGCACCACTTTATGTCCCCTCTTCTCAAAAAATTCTAAAAATCTTTTTCTAATTTCTCCAGATTTCATTTCTTTATTTTACTCTCTTTCCATAGTCTTTCCAATTCATCTATATCGCGAGAGATTTTTTGAAGACCTTTTTCAAAAAATACTTTATTTGGATTTATACCGATTTTTTTGAAAATATTTTCTGGCGAATCAGAACCTCCAGCTGACAAAAACTCTATAACATCCTTTATATTAGATTTATCTTCTTTGTATCTTTGATAAAGTGCATCCGAAATTAGCTGGCCAAAAGCATACGAATATACATAAAAGAAATTCCTTATATGTGACCATCTTACAAACAAGTAGCCATCTTTATCCGCAAGACCAAATACTGGGCCTAGATAATTTTGCATATGTTTGTTCATAAGTTCGGCAATTTTTTCCTTCGATAGAAAACCTTCTTTTTTTATTGTGTTATGAAGCTCTGTTTCAAAATTAAAGCAAGCTATCTGTGTAAAAGTAGTCGCTATTTGATCAGAAATTTTGTCGTGCAATAAAATCATTCGCTCTTTTTCTGATACTTGCTTTAATTCTTGATCAAACACTAAATTCTCAAAAAAAGTGCTGGCTACTTCAGCCGCAGCAATTGTGTAATCTTCATATAGCGGTCGTTGTTTTTTCGAATATTCACTATGTATCGCATGCCCCATTTCATGAGCAATGGTTGTGAGAGATCGAAAATCATCAGTGTGATTAAGTAAAATAAAAGTCGGCAACCCTACCGCAGGAGAACAAAATGCTCCGCCTCGTTTTCCTTTTTTAGGAAAAACATCGACAAGTCCTTTTTGAAACATATCCTGAACAAAAGAGCCGAACTTTGGATCTGCCGCATTAAAAGCTTGAATAGTTTTTTCA
>CAYXQM010000005.1:0-12189 GCA_964467495.1 uncultured Candidatus Saccharibacteria bacterium
CTTTCAAAATAGCGGGAAATTGTTCGGGCTTAAGAGAAGCGTGACCAACCAAGAAACCATTCACGTCACCATATTCCATAACGGAAGCGGCATTTTCTACTTCTACTGAACCGCCATATAAAATTTTTAAGGACAAAGCTAAATCTCTACCAAAAAGCTCCCCGAAAGCTTTTTTTATAAATAAAGAGGTCTCGTGGATATCGGTTGGATTCATTGATTCTTTATAGGACTTACCAATAGCCCAAATGGGCTCATAAGCAATAATGAAGCCTACTAAATGTTTTTTCTGCAAGCCAGAGAGACACTCTTTTATTTGATTTTTTATAAACCCTAAATATGCCCCTTCTTTATCTCTCACTTTTTCCCCGACGCATAATATTGGAATAAGACCATAATTTAGAGCAATTTCTAATTTTTTTCTGACAATTCCATTCGTCTCCCCCATGGCTCTTCTTTCTGAGTGGCCAACAATAGAAAAAGAAGCCCCCAAATCTTTAACCATGGGAGCACTGACCTCACCCGTGAAAGCCCCTTTTTCCTCTATGGCAATATTTTGAACTCCACAGAAAACATTCTTCGGACTACCTAATTTTGAAAGAGGATACAAGTACGGGAAAGGTGGACATATAATTATATCTGTGTTTTTCAGAGTTTTTCCCGTTGTTCTAACGACGTCAAAGACTTTTTTGGCTTTCCCCAAGGTCTCTGGGTTCATTTTCCAATTCGCGATAACAAGATTTCTTTTCTTCATATTGTGACCATCATACCATAATTAATTAATTTCCTCCCAAGAAAGTATTTCGTACTGATCAGAAGTTAGAGGGAAGGACGGAGGTGGACCATAGAGGAGACTGGCATCGTAATTTATAAATCTATCTGCATAACCAGAACAATACCCGCTAGGATTACATGTCCAAGAAAAGCCATATCTATTATTTGTGGCAATCATTCCATAAAGAGTTATGGAATTCCGTATATAACTTGAGCCGCAATTACTTGAATAATAGTACCTGCCCACTCTGCCATTTTGAGAAACTAGAGCGGCATCTATACGTAAATTGTTGTCGGAAATTAGGCCCACATTTAAATTACCTTGCGAAATTAGAGCCACAATATCAGTGCCATCATAATTTGTATAAGTAAGATCGTTGTTAACAGTTAACTGGGGTCGGCTTGAAGGGTTGTCCGGGAATCGACCAACGGCTATAGTCACTCTGGCAGTATTTATTGTTCCTTGCGCCCAAACATTATCTTCCACAAAAATAAGTCCGTTGGCCGGAATAGCATAATTACCGACAAATTGTCTGTTATTTATACTCCAAGTGTCCCAACCAGTCTGACTACTATCACAATTCCGAGGTGGGCTGGTTTGAGAAGTCACCTTATAAATATCAAAGGTGTCATTGGTTTTTAAAATAATCTGATAACCTTGTTTACCAGAAGAAGCAAAGTACCGACCCGATGTCTGAGCATCAGATTTTATGTTCGCCAAGTTATTGGTCAAACCGGTAAAATCTACCGCCGGCACGGGAAAACGTCTACCGGCTTCAAACACATCTGGGCGACTAGGCACAGCAGTTGGGGGCAAAGGGTCAGTTGGGAAAACATGAGTGTGGACGGCAAACTCGGCACCACCTGAGTGGTCAGGATCGTCATAAGAAGCTAGAGCACTGGTAATAATATTGTGTGTTAGCCCGTCAAAACGGATGCCCTGATTTGAATGTATTGGCCCAAAAACCTCTGTTCCTTCTCCAAAACGCATAACATCATTTGCTGCCACCGCATATTTTGCCAAGGAAGGAATGGCCATTCCCACTCTGATTGTTCGGGAAATAGTGGAGCTGGCAGGAGTTCCTGTTGATTCTATCCTAACTTTGGTTGAGCCAATTATTGGGGGAATTATTTCTAAACTAAACTGACCCGCCACATTACCATCTTTATCATATACTTGGTGCACATATGGACCCGGCCCTCCGGTGCCATCTTGGTAATCAGTTTGGTTGTGAGCCAAGTGCCACCTGTAGTAATCAATACCTGACTCTGCAAATTGGATAGCTCTCTCACGTGTTAATAAGTTTCTGTTGGCTTGAATGGTAGTTCTAGACCAGTTCATAATGCCACCCATAATAACTATGGCTATGAAAATAAAGATAAGAGCCGGTAAAAGCAACTGACCATTTTTTAGATTTAAGGTTCTCATAAATTATCTTTAAGATTACGTAAAAAAACTTGGCTTTCCACTTGAAATGGCCCTAGGGATTTATTCGGATCTTTTTCTATCTTAACTATAATACGTATCAATCGAACATCTGTGGCTTGCACTGGCTGGGCAAGCGGGGTGCTAGTGCCAGTAAAGCTATTGTCAAAATACTCAAAAATCGGAACAGCTCCGTTATTTATATCCCTAATCATAGTGGTAATGGTTTCGTTTGCTGGGTTATATGAAAGTGGAATCCCAGAAGGTTTGACTACTCCCCTCTTCAATGAGCCGCCATCTAAAAAATATCTAACTTGTTCTTTATAAGCATCCGAATCAATGTTGCTAAAAAATATGACCGAGGTAGTACTGGCCAAAGCTATGGGATAAGCTCCCAAACTTGATGGAGAAACACTGCGAAGTTCTTTAACCAAAGTTTTCAAAACTCGTCTAGCACTAGATTGAGCGTCCAGATTATTTTGGGCCGATCTATTAAAAGAGAAGGAGCTTTGGCCAAAAAGAAATACTGTTAGAAAAATACCCAAAGCCAAACCAGTAACAATTATTATTTCAACTAAAGTAAATCCTGTTTTACTTTTTTGAAATTTGCGATTTAGGATTTGAAATTTCATATTTCTATGGTGATAATAAAATATCTTGGGCCTGCCAAGAAGATCCAATTCCCAGAGAATCGATAATTTGGGAAGTAAAACCCGAGGCCTGCACTTCCAAGGAATAGTTACCCGAAGACAGACCCGAAAATGAAGCTTGCCCAGGCGGAATACAGGAGGAAGCGAAAGAGATTACAAAATCAGATACATTGGGAGTAAAATTTTCGTCTTCCGTACTTAAGAATATTTTATATCTGATGTATCTATCTCCGTCGTGTATGATGTTTATATTATTGTTAGTGATGGTATAAAAACTTCCATTCGTTCCATCCGGCCCCAGATAATCCCAGGTGGTGGTGGCAGTATTGTCTGGAGAACTGGCAATTTGGAATCTCACGGGATTCATCCCAGTTTCTAATGGCTGGTCGCTTGGTGAGATGCCAATCCTGCTCCAGTTTGAAGAAGCCCCCGTATCAAAGACAGAAGAAATAAGATTTCCAGATGGCACATAATCACCCAGAGAACTTAGGAGTTTGAGTTCCCCGGCTGGATTATTTGTTTCAATATTGCCGTCTGAAGAATAATAGCGGGAAGGGTCAGTGAAGTTGGTCTGGCCAGATCCTCCTGACCAGTCTGTCTGTTTCAAAAATCCTTGGTCCGTAATAAGAGTTTGATCATATCCGGGCCCGACAAGAGAGACAGAGGCTCCGGAGATAGGCAAACCCGTGGCAGCATCTTTTACGCTCACCAAAAGAAAAGCCGGACTATCCAAAGACATTATTAAATCCACATTTTGTTCGGAGTCGGGAAGAATAGAAATCGGAGAAATTGGATTAGTCCCCGCCAAATAAAAGCCACCGGAAGTGGTAAAAGAAAAAGTATCCCACTCTATATCGGATATATCTTTGAGTCCAGAAGAGTCTGTTATGAAATTGCCGGTCCATTTGTAAACATCTGGGCTAGTACCAATTAACTTAGTGCCATTCATTATAAAAGGTACGTTCCCTACTGAAGCGCAGAGGTTGGTAATGGTACGCAAATTAAGATCGCTGGTCTGGTCAATAATAAAAGAAATTTGAGTTAATTGTTGGAGAATAACAGTAGCATCAAGTTTCAGAGGATTCGGATTTTCAACCGAAGCGGCATAAGTTCTGTCTGTGGTGTAACCACTTTTAGTAGCGATAATTCTGTATGAATTTTCGGCTGGCGGGGCATCGACAACGGCTAAGAGACCGTCGTTGTTCGTGGTCTCATTTATATTTATTCCCACCTCGGAATTTTCTATGTGAACATTGGCTTGAGGCACTGGATTACCATTGGCATCAAAAACTCTTATAAATAAAGCTCCGTTGGTGGAAGCGGTCTCTAAATTTTTAGGAGAAATGTTGGCGGTAGACGAAAAACTCAAAGGATTTTTGCAATTATTACAGGTTATTTCTATCTGCACCATTTTGTAATCAGCCGGCGAAAGGTCATTTGGACTGCCTCCTATAATACCGTCAAAGGGATCATCAATATTACGAATAACTCTCGTGACAGTAAACTCCCGACCATCTTTAATCGTTGTGGTAGTAGCCAGAAGAACTCCAGCAGGTATGCCCCCCTGGAGACCGACGTCGACAAAAGAAAGATTGCGTACTAGTTCAAATTCACTATTTATTAAATCAGTAGCGGCTATCTTATCACGAGAAGCAGATACTAAAGCGGTAATACCGGCAAATCCCTGGTAGATAGAAATAGACACGACCGAAAAAATCGCCGCCACAAAAATAACTTCAACCAAAGAAAAACCTTTATTACGAATTTTCATTTTCTGATTCAAAATCTTCATTAAATTCTTATTGTATCGCATCGACAAGAGAGTAGGTCGGGAGCATCATAGCGATGGCAAAGATACCGACAGCAATACCAATAAGAACCATAAGGAATGGCTCGATGATGGTGGAAAGGTCTTTAGTTTTTTGATCCACCTCGGATTCGTAGTAGTCGGCTATGTTATCCAACATTTCAGTCATTTTCCCAGTTTCTTCTCCGACAGCCAACATCTCCCCCACAAAAACCGGATACAGTCCTTTATTTGAATTGGAAAGAGAGGCGGATAAAAGCTCGCCTATCTCTACCTGTTTGGCCGCTTCGTCTAAAAGATTTTTAAAATAATGATTCTGAAGCACTTCGCTGGTAATATTTAAAGCCGCCACGATTTCCACTCCTGAAGAAATGAGGGAAGAGAGAGTACGAGCAGTGCGAGCGGCATTAACCTCCCGAGCCATCGTTTTTATGGCCGGCATATGAAGAGCCAAAGCATCCACCATATTTTTACCTTTTTTGGTTCTTAAACCGGTAATCAAGCCAAAAGCTAAAATGACCAAAGAACCGAAGGTCAGAAGGACATTGACTCTTAAAAAGTCGCTGATAGCGATAATAACCCTGGTGGGAAGTGGTAGTTCAATGTTTAATCCAAGAAAAGTCTCTGTTAAAGTCGGCACCATATAAACCATTAGAACAATCCCTATAACCAGCATTACGCAGATAATAACCCCCGGATATATCATAGCTCCTTTTATTTTCTTAGAAAGAGTATGGGCCTTCTCAAGCTGGCTAGAAATAATTTTTAGAGAGCCAGCAAGCTTGCCGGACTCTTCTCCGGCCCTGGTCATTGACACAAAAAGGCTGGAGAATACATCTGGCCGAGCCTCTAAAGATTTTGACAAAGTTTCTCCCTTGTTGATTGAGGCGTTGACTTCCTCAAGCATGGCTACCATGTTTTTATTTTTTGACTGCTTCTGCAAAATTGAGAGAGCCCTAGAAACAGATAGACCGGCTTCTATCATTACCGACAAATTTTTGGCAAAAGTAATGACTTCCTGAGGTTTAATCTTTTTTCTCAACGAAAAGAACTTGAACGGCAATTTGTTAGGCTTTATTTCTTCAGCTGAAAGAATTACCCCCTTATTCGAACGAATCACATTATAGAGAGAGCCTTTGTCTGAAAATTCTTTCATCTCCTCCTTTTCTTCCCCCGCTTCAGTTTTGTATTTATATTTATATGTAGGCATTGTTGTTTTTAATTATAGCAACAAAAAATAAAGCAGGTGAAAAATTTGGGTATAAAATAACTCACCCTCCACTTCGTGTGGCCCCTCTCTTACTACAAGAGAGGGGAGCCACTATTTTAAATTTTCTTTTATTTTACCCTTCACTGCCTCTAAGAGTTCAGGAGTAGTAATAAAATTCGGGTCAGTTTTGTAATTATGCCCCCATAGTTTATCTTCAAAAGTCATACCATTAAACTTTGTTGGTTTGGAATATCTAGGTAGTATATGTCCGTGAAGATGATGGGTTGCATTACCAAGAAAAGAATAGTTGAACATATCTGGTTTGAATGCTTTTATTAAAACTTTTTCTATTTCTCTGAGTATAATGAATAATTCTTTCTGTTCTGCTTCTGTAGCACCCGGCAAATCCAAAGCGTTTTCTCTCTTACACCAAACATACACTCTACCTAAAATACCTTGGTTTTCATGGATATAAACACCCCGATATTTATAATCTTTTATTAGATCTTTTGAGTAGTCTCTCATATTTTTAAATTAGCATTTTCTTTAATAACATTCAAAACTTTGCTCATGTTGTCTATTGCCTCATTATTCCAAAATCTAATGGTGTGAATATCTTGATTTTTTAGAAAATTTTCTCTTTCTTTATCATATTCTCTTCTGTCTTTATGTTCTTCGCCATCTAACTCTATAGCCAACCTGATTTCTGGACAAAAGAAATCCAAAATGTAGGGGCCTGCGCTGTATTGTCGATAAAATTTAAAATTGTTTAGTTGGCGATTTCTGATTTTGTTCCACAATAACTTTTCCGCTTCTGTTTGATTTTTTCTAAGCTCGCGTCGTCGAAGTTTTTGAATTTGGTCATTATACATGATGTTCGGATGCTCGGAGCCCCTCTCTTGTTGTAAGAGAGGGGTTGGGGTGAGTTATTTTATTCCGACACCACTCGCAAAACTTCTTCAATCGTAGTTAAACCTTGCGCCGCTTTGAAGATACCGTCTTCTAGCATGGTAAGCATCCCCTCTTTTTTGGCTTGGAGTTCAATATCCTCAGTGGTAGAACCCTTGATAATTAGATCTTTAATGGCCGTAGAAACATTGAGCACTTCGTAAATACCCATTCGTCCTTTAAAAGATTCCTCGCCAGCATCCTTACTTGGTCGGTAAAACGATATACTCCCCCAATCATCGTCCTTGCCCACAATTTTTTCTTCTCTCAAAGATTTCAGGACTGTGTCTAAATTTACAACCTTTGAAATTGATTCTATTTCCGCTTTAGATAAATTGTATTTCTCTTTTTTAGTGACAAGTTTTCTAACCAATCTCTGGCCAATAATGGCGTCAATGGTTGAGATAATCAAAAAGGGTTCAATTTTCATATCAATGAGACGAGGCACCGCTCCAGCCGCAGAATTGGTATGCAAAGTAGAGAGCACTAGGTGGCCAGTAAGGGAAGCATTGATAGCCAGGGAAGCTGTTTCGGTGTCCCGAATCTCGCCGACCATTATGATATCTGGGTCTTGACGAACCAAAGTACGCAAACCGGAAGCGAAAGTTAGTCCGATGTCTGCTTTAACTTGAGTCTGATTTATCCTTTTCATTTGATATTCAATCGGATCTTCAATGGTGGAGATATTGACGTCGGGGGTGTTTAAAATATCCAACATAGTGTAAAGGGTGGTTGATTTACCGCTTCCTGTTGGGCCAGTGGTCAGAATCATTCCCGTAGTGTGCTGCAACACTTTATGCAAAAGTTCCAAACCTTCACCGTGAAATCCTAGGGATTCCAAAGTAAAACCGGAAACAGATTCCCGCAAGAGACGCATGACAGTTTTTTCACCATAATAGACGGGTAAAGTGGAAACGCGGAAAGAAACTTTCTCGCCATTCATATCAATTTTGAAACGACCATCTTGGGGCAATCTTTTTTCATCAAGCCGTAAATTAGAGAGCACTTTTATACGAGCCGCCAAAGAGTGGCCAATGTGTTTAGGCAAAACCATAGCGTCATGCAATATGCCGTCAATTCTGTACCTAACCATGATTTGGTTTTCCAACGGTTCTATATGAATGTCGGATGAATTTTGAATGATGGCGTGTTTTAACAAAGTGTCCACGATGCGCACTACTGGCAATTCTTCGGCAAGTTTTTTCAAATCCTTCTCAGAAGCTTCATCTGTAGGAGTTTTTTCAGATATAGTTTTAATTTCTTCGGATTCACTTTTTATAATGTCACCAAAATCATCTTGCAGATTTTTTTGATATTGGATAAGAGCAGCTCGCATTGATTCGGAATCAGTCAGGCGCGACAAAATTTTCAAGCCCACTTTTTTCTTTATGGAATTCAAAGCCTGCAAATCGTTAGTGTCAAGCATAGCCACTTCAAGAGTCCCTTCCTTTTTGGCAAAAGCAACAACATTATGCTTCCGGGCGATAGGTTCCGGGATAAGATTCAAAATATCTCGATTCAAAGTCTGGCCTTTGAGATTAATGAAAGGAATGCCCAAAATGTAAGCTTGAGCTCGGCGTAAATCATCTTCGGAAAACTTACCCTTGGATATCAAAAGCTCGGTCAAGGGTTTCTTTTTTGACTTGGCTTCTTTTTCCACTTCTTCAATGTCAGCCTTAGAAACAAGACCGGCATCAATAATAAAATTTTTTATTTGTGAATCTTCTACATGCATAAATTAATATGATGGAAGATTTATTATATCAGAAAGAATTATATTTTAGGAACAAAATAGGTTTATATTTGATTTCTTGACCTGGTTCTTATCCCCGAAAGTAAATATTTTTTTGTGTTTTTGTCTAGGTCAACAAAATCATCAGCCGCCTCAATCAGTTTGGCTGAAGTTGATTTGCCAAAAGAAGTCACTTCAACTTGGCATCCTTCGGATTTTAAATATTCCACTAACGGTATGAAGTCGCCATCGCCAGAAACAAGAACAACGGCGTCCAGTTTAGGAGCAAATTTAATCGCGTCTACTGCCAAGCCAACATCCCAGTCCCCTTTCTTAGCGCCACCGGCAAAAATTTGTAAATTTTTTGTTTTAGTTTCAATGCCAAGTTTTTCCAAAGCATCAAAAAAACCTTTTTCTTCACCGCCTTCTGTCGCCACCACATAAGCAATGGCTCTGACTAAAATCCTATCTGCAACCGCATCTTCTAGAACATTTCCAAAATTAACTTTTGCTTTATAAATATTTTTGGCGCTGTGATAAAGATTTTGGGTATCAATGAAAATACCGATTCGTTGCTCCGAGTGTTTAATAACTGCCATAAAATTAGATTAAACTTATTAAAATTTAAGAAGTTTTTTTCAATCCTAACTTCTTAATGAGAGAATTATACCTTTTTGTATCTTTCTTTTCCAAATATTTCATATGAGACTTTCGGTCTGCTACCAAACCTAAAAGCCCACGACGAGAATGCTTGTCTTTTTTGTTCTTTTTTAAATGAGTCGCCAAATCATCAATTCGGCGAGAAAGAATAGCAATCTGCACTTCAGCACTGCCGGTGTCAGCATCGTGTACCTTCACTTCCTTTATAATTCTTTGCTTTTTGTTCTTGGTTAACATAATTATATGAAAAATCGTCTAAAAACGACTCTTTGAGGATAGCATAAAACCAATTTTTATGCAAATTTTACTTTATTTATAGAATCCTTATCTCAATTGGCCTTCTATTTCATTTATCTCGGTTTTTATAGTTTCAATTTCAGTCCCAATGGAAGTAGCGGCGGCTTCTAATTTCTCAAATTCTTGTTTGGCTTTTTCGGCTCTGCTTAATGCAGTCCTATGCTCCCGTTCTTTCTCCCCAAGTCTTCGTTTTTCTTCTTCTACTTTTTTTCTCAAATTCTCAAGATCTTGCCTCGGTGTTGTTTTGTCCATATTTTTATGATTATCTAATAAGTGATAATCATACCATTTCTAATAAATCTCCGCCTTCGCCTCATTTACAAACGCAAAATATGTGAACCTCCGCCTCTCCATTTATAAAATTAGATAACGTCGCACAATATTTTTGATATAATGAAGTTTCCTCTCCCTCTTAAGATAAGAGGGGGTTGGGGGTGGTATGAAAGACTTAGAACAACTTAAAAGACAATTTCTAGAATACGTGGAAATTGAGAAAGGGCGAGCGCTCAAGACGGTTGAAAATTACAACCACTATCTTTCGGTGTTTTTGGAACAAACCAAAGCCAAAAAACCCAGTGACATCAACGATAATATGGTTCGAGAGTTTCGTTTGTGGCTCAACCGCCAGCCGGCTTTGCCAAAACATATGCAATCCGTATCCACTAAAGCAGTGGCGCGACAAGGGGAAACCCTCAGCCGGAAAACTCAAAACTACTACTTAATTGCCATTCGAGCTTTTTTGAAATATTTAGCTCGGCAAGAAGTAAAAACTATGCCCTCGGAAAGAATAGAATTAGCCAAAGTGCCGGAGAGATCGCTGGATTTGATAACTGAAGAAGAGTTAGGAAGGCTCTTAAAGGCCCCAGAAGAGCCAAGAGACAACGGCAAAAGTAAAAGTGAACAAAGACCCGAAAAAAATTCCAATGTCGCCAAGATTAAAATTTTGCGCGACAGAGCTATTTTAGAACTACTTTTTTCTACTGGCTTGCGTGTTTCAGAACTTTGTTCCCTAACTCGCGACATAAATCTTTCCTCGGATGAACTTTCAATAAAAGGGAAAGGTGGCAAAGTGCGAGTTGTTTTTATATCGGATGATGCTAAAAATGTTTTGAAAGAATATTTGGCTAAAAGAAAAGATATGGATGATTCTTTATTTGTTCAGCTTTCAAAAAACGGCGAAGCTCAAGAGAAAAGAGGCAAAAGTTTGGCTTTGACCCGCCGTTCCATAGAGAGAATAGTCAAGCAATACGCCATAAAAGCGGGTATTTCCAAAAAAGTAACTCCTCACGTTATCCGCCACGTCTTTGCCACTGACCTTCTTTCAAACGGTGCTGATTTGCGTTCAGTTCAAGCCCTTCTAGGCCATGCCAACATCGGCACCACCCAAATTTACACCCATGTTACCGATAAACACCTCCGCGACATCCACAAAAAATTCCATAATAAGAAATCCTGATTTTGTTAAAATATTTTTATGAAACAAGAAAAAAATTCAAAAAGCTTGACACCATTAGAAATAATTGAGAATAAAATTTATTTGATTAGGGGCATAAAAGTTATGCTTGATAGTGACTTAGCAGAACTTTACCAAGTTGAAACAAGAACTCTAATCCAAGCAGTCAAGAGAAACTTGAAAAGATTTCCGTCTGAATTTATGTTCCAAGTCTCCGAAAAAGAATTCAGAAAATGGAGATCACAGATAGTGATGTCCAATCCCGGAGCCAAAATGGGATTGAGACGACCACCCTATGCTTTCACAGAACATGGGGTTACAATGCTTGCTTCTGTACTGCGAAGCGGAAAAGCAGTAGAAATAAGCATCTTTGTTGTTAAAGCATTTATAAAAATTCGTGAGATGCTAGCTACTCATAAAAATTTAATAAGAGAATTTGAAAAAATGAAAAGAACTCAGAAAGAACATGGGCAACATATTACAAATATTTTGCATGTAATTTCCAGACTTCTTAATCCTCCACCAGATAAAAAGTCAAAGGAACCAATAGGATTTAGAGACAGAAGTAAAGATAAAAAACAATGGAAATAATATCTTGGAACATAAACGGAATAAGAGCGGTACATAAGAAAGGATTTTTTGTGCCTTTTGTTGAAAAATACAAGCCAGATATTATTTGTTTACAAGAAACCAAGGCGAAGCAGGACCAAAATGAAATGGATCTGCCAGAGTACGAAGAATATTGGAATTCGGCAGAAAAAGCTGGATATAGTGGCACTGCCATTTTTACTAAAACCAAACCTTTGTCTGTAGAAATTGGATTACCGGAGGATTTGGTTAAGAAATATAAATTAAATGATGACAAATATGGAAATCCAGATAAGGAAGGAAGAGTTTTAATGGCTGAATTTAAGGATTTTTTTGTTGTTAGCGTTTATACCCCCAATTCCAAAGGTGATTTAAGTCGTTTAAATTTGCGACACCAAAAATGGGATCCAGCTTTTTTGGAATATGTTGGCCGATTAAAAAAACAGAAAAATGTTATCTTCTGTGGAGATTTAAATGTCGCTCACACCGAAAACGACTTGGCTCATCCCAAACAAAATGAAGGCGAACATGGTTTTACGAAAGAAGAACGAGAAGGAATAGATAATATTATAAAAGTTGGGTTTGTGGATACTTTTAGACATTTTACCCCGCAAGGCAAAGGTTTTTATACTTGGTGGAGTCATTGG
>CAYXQM010000006.1:0-9463 GCA_964467495.1 uncultured Candidatus Saccharibacteria bacterium
CAACCACCTCTTTATAAAATTAAAAAAGGCAAAGAAATCCATTATGCTTATAGTGATGATGAAAAATTTAGAATAACTGGCAAAGATGCCGAGGTAGAAGAAGTTGAAAGCGAAACCGTCTCTGCTTCTAGTGAAGGAGAAGAGGGGTCACCAGAAGCTTCAGCGAGCCGAGGGAAGAAAGTTTCAGTTCAAAGATATAAAGGTTTGGGAGAAATGAATGCCGAAGAACTTTGGGAAACTACTATGGATCCAAAGAGGCGAATATTAAAACAAGTAGTCGTCGAAGACGCCCAAGAAGCTGACCGTATTTTTGATATCCTCATGGGTACGGACGTTCCTGCCCGTAAATCATTCATCCAATCCAATGCCAAACTCGCAACAATTGATATTTAAATTTACTTTTTCTCTTTAATTTCTTTTTGGAGGAGTTCGAGAAATTTTTCTAAAGATAACGAACCAACTTTTTCAGTACGAGATTCTACAGTTACTTCTTTTGATTCAACTTCTTTATCACCAATTACCAAAAGATAAGGAACTTTTTGCATTTTAGCTTCACGAATTTTTTTGCCCAAAGTTTCGTTTGACTCGTCAATTTCCACACGGATATCTTCCATTTTTACTTTCTCAAAAATTTCTTTGGCGTATTTATTTTGTTTTTCACTTATCGGTAATACTTTAACTTGAACCGGTGAGAGCCACACCGGAAAGGCACCGGCGTAATTTTCAATAAGAAGACCTATAAATCTTTCAAATGAACCAAATAAAGCCCGATGGAGCATATAAGGCCTCTCGTCTTCTCCTTTTTCGTTAACAAAAGTCATATCAAATCTTTCAGGAAGATTAAAATCAAACTGAAGAGTAGAGCATTGCCATTCTCTACCAATAACATCCTTAATTTTAAAATCTAGTTTAGGTCCGTAAAAAGCAGCCTCGCCAATTTCTTCCTTAAAATCAAGTTTTTTATCTTTTGCCACTTTTCTCAAAACTTCTTCTGTAAAGTTCCAACCATCATCATTACCTGCATATTTTTCTTTATCTTTAGGACCCCTTAAAGACAAGAACACTTTCACTTTTTCATTATCAAACCCAAAAGATTTATAAATGAAGAGGATAAAATCTATAACTTTTTTTAGCTCGTCTTCCACCTGGTCTTTTCGGCAAATAATATGAGCATCGTCTTGAGTAAAACCTCTAACTCTAGTCAATCCGGAAAGTTCTCCTTTCTTTTCAAACCGGTAAACCGTGCCACATTCAGCCCAACGCATAGGCAAATCTCGGTAAGATTTCGGATTGTTTTTATAAATCTCTACATGAAAAGGGCAGTTCATCGGTTTTAAAAGATATTCTTCAGAAACTTCAGCTTTTTTGTTTTGTTGCTTATCTTCAAGGGTTTGACCGGCCTCCATCGGAGGATACATTGATTTATTATAAAAACCCCAGTGACCAGATGTTTCCCAAAGAATTCTATTTCCTATGTGAGGAGTTCTGACAAGATCGTATCCGTTGTCCAAATGTTTTTTATACCAAAAATCTTCAATAACCCTCCACAATAAAGCACCCTTGGGATGCCAGAGTGGCAAACCAGCACCAACCATTTCGTCTATATGAAATAAATCAAGTTCTTTGCCGAGCTTTCGGTGGTCTCTTTTTTTGGCTTCTTCCTGATTTTTTAAGTATTCTTCAAGTTCTTCCTTTGATTCAAAAGCTACTCCGTAAATGCGAGTTAACATCTTATTTTTTTCATCACCTCTCCAATAGGCGCCAGCAATGTGCGTCAGTTTGAAAGCTTCCGGATCAATTTCTTTAGTGGAATTAACATGTGGACCAGCACAAAGATTATTAAACTCTCCGGATTTGTAAAAACTCACCTTGGATTCCCCAGCCTTTTTTAAATCATTTATAAGTTCAGTTTTATAAGGATCTTGCTTGTAAAGCTCAAGAGCTTCTTCAAAATCCATGTTGTGTTGTTCAAATTTAATATTTTCTTTTATCAGTCCTTTTATTCGCTTTTCTAATTTAGGTAAAATTTCTGGAGTTATATTTTCTGGCAAATCGTAATCTTGATAAAAACCGTCTTCAATAACCGGTCCAACACCCAAACCAACCTGCGGATACAATTCCTGCACCGCCATACTCATTAGGTGCGACAGCGAATGTCTCACTTTTTCAATTTGTTCAGTTTTTGCCATAAATAAATATTACAACTTCCTGGCTTTTTCAGCAATCAAACTTTTTTCACCATTGCGAAGAGAAACACGGGCTTTGACTAAAATGCACTGATCGGGAACGAAGACACTTCCGAACTCTTGAAGCACCCGAGGGAAAACCACCAACTCGATATCATCGGTTAAGTCGGCAAATTTTATAAAAAACATTCTCTCGCCACCTTTGGTTAGAATGCTCCGAATATCTTCTATTAAACCTCCGACAACTACTGCATCATTTTCTTTCGAACTTTCTTTTATTTTTTTAATATTTAATTTTTGATTTAGAAGTTTTTCTTTAAACTGCTCCATTGGGTGTCCAGAAATATAAAGTCCTAAGAGTTCTTTTTCCCAAGAAAGACGTTCTGTGGCTGTAGCCGAATCTGAAGAGGGAAGACGCAGGGGCGGACTTTCCATAGAGGCGGCGGCGAATAAGGAATCTTGATTTTTATCGGGAACAGATTCTTTGTTATATTCCAAAAGTATATCTGTATTTGAAAGCAGTTGACCCCTCTCGCCAAAAGTATCCATAGCTCCTGATTTTATTAGAGCCTCCAGAGATTTTTTATTTAAATTTCTATCCTGAATTCGAGTTAGAAAATCTTCTAATGATTTAAACTTACCGTTCTTTTTTCTTTCATCAGTAATGATATGAGAAATACCTTCACCAAAATTTTTAATAGTGGTTAATCCGAACCGGACAGTCTCTCCTTCTTCTTCAATTTTTTCTTTACTTTTTTTAACCAAAGTAAAATCAGAAAAACTTTCATTTATATCCGGAGGTAAAATTTCAATACCCATTCTTTTGCATTCAGCGATAGAGACAGCCACCTTGTCGGTATTCCCGGATTCGGAAGAAAGCACCGCCCTCATATATTCTCCTGGAAAATTAGCTTTAAGATAGGCGGTCTGATAGGCCACCCGTCCATAAGAGACCGAGTGAGCCTTGTTGAAGCCGTAGGCCGCAAAAGGTTCTATCCAAGTCCAAATTTGTTTGGCTTTCTTTTCGCTCCACTTGGAATGTTCTATGCAACCCTTTATAAATTTCTCCTTTTGCTCTTGCATTTCTTTAGGTATTTTTTTACCGACGGCCTTTCTGAATTTATCCACCTCGCCCCAAGTATATCCAGCTAAATCGTGAGCTATTATAAGAAGATCATCTTGATAAACTAAAACTCCATAAGTTTTCTTCAATATCGGCTCCAAAGCCGGATCTAAATATTGCACCTTTGAACGGTCATGTTTGCATTCAATGTAAGTCGGGATAAATTGCATCGGTCCGGGACGATAGAGGGCCACCATAGCGTTTATATCGTGGATAGTGGTAGGTTTGAGTTCCACCAGAAATCTAGTCATACCATCGCCGTTCAATTGAAAAAGGTCTTCAGTCTCTCCTCGAGCCAACATTTTAAATGTTTTTTTATCATTAATAGGAATTTCATCCGGATCTATTTCTACATTTTTTGTTTTTTTAAGAAGCTCAACAGTAGCGGCGATTATAGAAAGATTTTTAAGTCCAAGAAAATCAAATTTCAAAAGACCGGCACCGTTTTCATCTACACTATACATATCGTATTGAGTGATTATTTTTTCTTCACCTTTAGGATCATACTGGAGAGAAGTGAAATTAGTCAAAGCGGTTGGACTGATAACAACTCCGGCTGCATGAACTCCAATATGGCGGGCGCAACCCTCTATTTTTTTGGCCATATCAATAATTTTTTTGGAGTCTGGATCTTTTCTGTAAAGTTCCACCAGTTCAGGCACTTCAGAAAGAGCCCGATTTATGGTCATAGGAAAACCTTGAGCGCCCATAGGAATAAGTTTGGCAATTCTGTCTCCAACGGTGTAAGCAAAACCGAGCGCCCGAGCGGTATCCCGCACGCTACCGCGAGCCATCATCGTTCCAAAGGTCCCTATTTGAGCTACTTTGTCTTCGCCATATTTTCGTTTTACATATTCCACCATCTCATCTCGCCGATCATCAGCGAAATCCATATCTATATCCGGCGCCGAAGGTCTGTCCGGATTTAAAAATCTTTCAAACGGTATGTCGTATTTCAAAGGGTTGATGTTGGTAATACCGGCAGCATAGGTAACCAAAGAACCAGAAACCGAACCCCTGATATTGGTTAATATTCCGTGTTCATGAGCATAATTCATAAGATCAGCCACTACCAAAAAGTATGGTGAATAACCTTTGGTTTTAATAACACCCAGTTCATACTCAAGTCTTTCAATAACTTCTTCGTTTCTAGGAAGTTCTCTACTTGCCAAACCTTCATAGGCCAAATCATGAAGTTCATCGTCATAACTTTTACCTGACTCTATTTTAATATCGGGGAAAGACCATTTCCCAAGCTCGAGTTCTAAACTGCAAAGGGCGGTAATTTTATGGTTATTAAAAATGGCTTCAGGATAATCGGTAAATCTCTCTCTCATTTCAGCATCAGATAGAAAAGAAAAATCTTCTTCTTCATCCCAAGCGCCTCTTTCACCTCCGCTAGCCGGAGCACCTTGACTTACTGCCATTAAAGTGTTCTTGGCTTCTCTGTCTTCGGGTTTTAAATAATAAACATCTTGGGAAGCCACAATATCTAATTCATTTTCTTTAGCAAATTCAGCCAAAACGGTCATATGTTCATCGTGGCCAGTCAGCTCCGGATGCATAGTGATTTCAATATAAAAATCCCCACCATCTTCATTTGAAAAAATTTTCTTGTATTTCGTTACCAACTCCTTGGCTAAATCGGTATTTTTGTTTCGTAAAGCTGTAGAGATATCCCCAGTCCAGGAAGAGGAAATGGCAATCAAACCCTCGTTATATTTTTCCAACAGTTCAAAGTCAATGCGTGGTTTGTAATAAAATCCTTCCAGATAAGACGCCGTCACTAATTTCAAAAGATTTTTGTATCCAGTTTCGTTTTTACAAAGTAGCACCAATCTAAATCTGTCTTTATCAATACCGGCCTGTTTGTCAAAACGGGTACGACCAGCCAGATAAGCATCCACTCCAATAATTGGTTTAATACCCGCCTTTGTACATTCTTTGTAAAATTCAATAGCCCCATACATATTGCCATTATCGGTAAGAGCCAAAGCCCCCATCTCTTCTGTTTTGGCCGCTTCTATAAGCTCCGGGATTTTAGGCAAGGCCTGAAGCAGGGAATAGTGGGAGTGAGTATGTAGATGAGTAATCTTAGCCATAACCATAGCTTATAGCCTTTCGCTTTTCCCTTCAAGGTATAGAATAAATTCATGAAATCTAAATGGATAATTGGTATAGATGAAGCGGGGAGAGGACCGTTGGCGGGGCCAGTGAGTATAGGTATTTTTGGTGGAGATAAAAAAATAAGGATTTGGATTTTAAAAAATATTTTTAATAATAAACTGAGAGATTCAAAAAAACTAAGCCCAAAAAAGAGGGAAGGAATTTATAAAGAATTTTTAAGATTAAAAAAATCAGGAAAGATATTTTTTTCTGTTTCTCATGTCTCAAATAAAATAATAGACGAGAAGGGAATTAGCTTCGCAACAAAGATTGCAATAAAAAGAGCCCTTGTCAATACTAAACGCTCAGCGTCTAATATAGATTTTTATAATAAAAATTGTGTAATTAGATTAGATGGATTGTTGAAAGCACCAAAGGAATACATATCCGCCGGCTGGCGGACAAAAACAATCGTTGGGGGCGATAGCAAAGATGTTTTTATTGCTTGTGCTTCCATTGTAGCCAAAGTCCGCCGCGACCGCTTAATTTGTCGCTTAGCTAAAAAATACCCGAAATATAACTTTGAAACTCACAAAGGTTATGGCACTCTCCTTCACCGCCATCTCATCAAAAAACACGGCCTCTCCCCCCTCCACCGCAAATCCTTTTGCAAAAAGTTGCATTTTAGCTAGTTTTTTTGTAATATACAGCCATGGTAATAAGGATGAGACATACGAGGGCCCATACGGCCAATAGAAGGAGTCACCACACATTGATGACCCCGTCTTTAAATTTGTGCAAAGAGTGTGGCAGCCCAAAAGCTCCGCATGTTGTCTGCCAAGTTTGCGGCAAGTATAAAGGCAAGCAAATTATTGATGTCCATGCCAAAATTGCCAAGAAAGAAAAGAAGGCTAAGGAAAAAGCAAATAGCAACAAGTAGCCGGTAGCCAGCATCTAGTAGGCAAGATTTTTTTATTTTTGTTATACTAGATTCTAGCTACTTGCTACTAGCTACTAAACTTATGGCTAATCGGCACCTTGCAAGATCAACAGTTCTTCAAACTCTCTATGAGTGGGACTTTAGTGGTGGAAAAATAAAACCAGAAGAAATTCTCAAAAGAGATATGGGTGAATTTGCACCCGGTGTTTCTGATGACAATTTTATGAAAACCCTTCTTAAGGGAGTGGTTTCTAAGCAGGAGGATCTTGATAACGTTATCACCAAGGCGGCCCCAGAATGGCCAATAGAAAAAATAAGCGTTATGGATAGGAATATTCTGCGCTTAGGTCTTTATGAACTTTTATTTGCTGACAGAGCTCAAGTGCCACCCAAAGTGGCCATCAATGAAGCTATCGAGTTGGCCAAAAAATTTGGGGGAGAAACCAGTGGTAAATTTGTCAACGGTGTTCTGGGTGCTGTCTATAAGGAAATGGGTGAACCGGACAAGGACCAAAAAAGTGCTGACAAAAAACCGGCCACCAAAGAAACTCTTGTCGGAGCAGTTGTTTTCGCCCGCGAGAAAGATGAAATATACGTGGCTTTAGTGCATGATGTTTTTGGCCATTGGACTTTAACAAAAGGGAGGTTAGAAAAAGGGGAGAGCGAGCAGGAAGGTATTGTCCGCGAAGCCAATGAAGAGTTGGGTATCAAAATAAAAGTAGTAGACCAGCTCGGTGAAAACACTTACGAGACCTTTCATCCCGAAAGAGGAAAGTTGCAAAAGCACGTGATTTATTTCTTGGCCGAAGCTCCGTTTCAGGATTTAACTCTTGAAAACAAAAAGGATAGGGGCGGATTAGACGAAGTAAGGTGGTTTAAATTAGCGGAAATACTTGACTTAAATTTTTATGATGATATTTTGCCAATAGTGACTAAAGCGATCAACTTATTAGTAAAAAGTTAGTATGAAAGAAAAAGATTTTAACGAATTTGAGGGAATAATAGGAATAAAATTTAACGATCAGGATATATTAAAACAGGCGTTTACTCACCGGTCATTTTTGAACGAACATAAAGATTTGAAAGGTAAACATAATGAGCGTCTTGAATTTTTAGGAGATGCCGTGCTTGAACTTGTAACAACCCATTATCTTTATGAAAAATATCCCGACAAAAACGAAGGGGATTTAACTTCCATTCGAAGTGCTTTGGTAAATGCTCAGACTTGTGCCGAAGTTTCCAAAAAAATAAGTGTCAATGATTTCTTACTTCTCTCTCGGGGCGAAGCTAAGGACACCGGCCGTGCCCGTCAATATATTCTGGCAAACGCCTTGGAAGCGATTATTGGGGCTATTTATGTTGACCAAGGATATGATGCCGCCTCTAATTTTATAACAAAATATATTACCCCGATGACCGATCAAATAGTGAAGGAAGAACTTTGGGTAGACGCCAAGAGTAAATTTCAAGAAAAAGCTCAGGATATTGTTGGGGTGACTCCATCATACAAAACTACCAAAGAAGTGGGGCCGGATCATGATAAAAAATTTACTGTTGGGGTTTTCATAAATGATGAAATGATTACTGAAGGTGAGGGAGATTCTAAACAAGACGCCGAACAAGACGCCGCTCGCCAAGCCCTCAAAGAAAAAGGGTGGGGATAAAAATAAAATTCTCGTTTGATAATAGAGTGTGATAAAATAATTTCATGCTTAAATCGTTGGAATTATCGGGTTTTAAGAGTTTTGCCAAAAAAACAGAACTTGATTTTAAATCTAAAGTAACTGCCATAGTCGGACCAAATGGTAGCGGCAAATCAAACGTGGCCGAGGCTTTTCGATTTTGCTTGGGAGAACAATCCATAAAATCAATGCGCGGCAAGCGCGGAGAAGATTTGATTTGGAATGGTTCAACAGAAACAGGACGATCAAACAGAGCTGGAGTTAAGCTTGTTTTTGATAACACCAAAAACATATTTAATATAGATTTTGAAGAAGTAATTATAGAAAGAATAGTAAACAGGGATGGTAGTAATGAATATTATTTGAATGGCAGTTTGGTAAGACTTAAAGACATCGTGGAACTGTTGTCCCAGGCTCACATCGGGGCTTCGGGACATCATATTATTTCTCAAGGGGAAGCTGATCGAATACTTTCGGCAAATATTAAGGAAAGAAAAGAAATGATAGAAGATGCCTTGGGTTTAAAAATTTATCAATACAAAAGAGAGGAGAGTCAAAGAAAACTTGCCAAAACAGAGGAAAATATCAGACAAGTTGAATCTTTAAGAAGAGAAATTGCTCCTCATATCCGCTTCTTGAAAAAACAAGTGGAAAAGATAGAGAGAGCTGAAGATTTGCGGATTAAGCTTTCTAAGTTTTATAGAGAATATCTGAAGAGAGAAAAAATATATTTGGAAAAACAAAAAGAACAAATAGAAAACGAGAAAAAACCAGTAACAGAAAAACTCGAACAATTAGAAGCAGCAATGGAGGAAGCTAAACGAGTTTTAGAAGCCTCATCACAAAAAGACAAGAAGAGTGAAAAGTTGATAGAAATAGAGAACAAAATTAAAAAAGAGAGAGATAACAAAGATCAACTTTACAGAGAGGCCGGCAAAATAGAAGGAGAAATAAGCGTTAATCAAAGAAATATTGAAAGAATAAAAGCGGAAGAAAAATCAGAAGAGAGCAAAACCATTCTTCTTAAAGAAGTGGAGGAATTAGAGACAGAAATTTCTACGTATTCGGAGGTTGTTAAAATTATTGAAAAAATAAGAGATTTTATTGCCAAACATAAATCTAATTTTAATCCTTCAACAGGTTCAGGACAAGCAAAAAATCTAAATGAATTAATTCAAATAAACCGGGCCCTAGAAAACAACAGAAAAATAATGGAAGAAAAAATCAGAGATATTGATGCTATCTTAAACGAGCTTTCTTCTGAATATCAAAAAATTAAAAACTCAATAGAAAGAGAAAAAGACTCCAGCCGAGAAGCAGAAAAAAACATTTTTAAGATTTCTTCTGAGCGAAGTGAGTTCAGAAGCAAAATGGAACTTTTAAAGGAAAGAGAACATAGACTTACCATAGAAGAAGACGATTGGAA
>CAYXQM010000006.1:9563-11755 GCA_964467495.1 uncultured Candidatus Saccharibacteria bacterium
GGGGGAGCCGGTGGAGCTGAAGTGACAAAAGAATACAGAGAGACCTTAGAGAGAGATGAATTTTTAACAAAAGAATTAGAGGATTTGAAAAAATCAGCTGAATCCTTAGAAACACTTATAAAAGAATTACTGGAAAAATTGGATGTAGAATTCAAACAAGGAATAGAAAAGATAAATAATATTTTTCAAGAATTTTTTGAGTTAATGTTTGATGGTGGTAACGCAGATCTCAAAGTAGTAAAACAAGAAAAAAGAAGAAGTAAAATCACAGAACTCGAAGAAGAACTTGTCCCGCGAAGTCCTGAAGAATTACAGGGCGAAGTGGGAGAGGTGGACGAGGGTATTGATATTTCCGTATCATTACCAAGAAAAAGAATCAAGGGGTTGGATATGTTGTCTGGCGGGGAAAGAGCTTTAACTTCTATTGCTCTTCTTTTTGCAATCTCTCAGGTCAATCCGCCACCATTCATCATCTTAGACGAAACAGATGCCGCCCTTGATGAAGCCAATTCCAGAAAATATGGCGATATGATTGAATCTCTTTCAAAAGTATCTCAACTTATACTCATCACTCATAACCGCGAAACTATGTCCCGCGCCAATGTTATCTACGGCGTCACCATGGGCCGCGATTCTGTCTCTCGCCTTCTCTCCATCGCTTTTGATGAAGCAGTTGCTGTGGCGAAGTAATTAAACCAACTTAAAATCTAAAGTTTTGCGGTCGAGGTCGGCGGAAGATAGTTTTACACGAATAGTATCGCCGAGAGAGAATTTGGTTTTGGTGCGTTCACCACGAATGCAGTAATTTTTTTGGTCAAGTTTGTAGTAGTCATCGCCCAAATCTTTAATACGGACCAATCCTTCAATTTTAGTTTCCGGATCTTCCACATACATACCCCATTCGGTCACGCCGGAAATAACCACATCAAACTCCTGCCCAACTTTATCTTGCATAAATTCAACCTGCTTGTATTTAATGCTATCACGCTCAGCTTCCTGAATGGTGATTTCTTTTTCGCTGGCTTCTTGTGCAATTTTCTCAAATTTAGTAAATTCATTTTTGGGGATAGATTCGTTCTTTAAGTGTTTTTCAAGAATTCTGTGAATCATTAAATCTGGATAACGACGAATGGGTGAAGTGAAGTGAGTATAATATTGAAAAGCTAAACCAAAGTGACCAATATTTTTAGTAGAATAGACGGCTTTGGCCATACTTCTGATTGCTGCTGTTTTAATGAGAGACTCGGAAGCGTGACCTTCAATTTGTTTTAATAAAAGATTTATATCTTTGGCAGACACTTCTCCATTTTTTATTGGTAATTCATGTCCCAAAGCTCGTACAAAAATAGCTAATTCTTCTATCTTTTCCATCTTTGGTAAATTGTGAATACGGAAAATAGAGGCACCACCTTTTTTGCCCACCTTATCGCTTATAAATTTAGCCACTTCGCGGTTTGCCAAAAGCATCCATTCCTCAATCATTTTCATGGTGTCTAAACGCTCTTTTTTATAAATCTTTATTGGTTTGCCTTTGCCGTCTAATTCAAATTTGACTTCGTCTGTCTCGAATTCAATGGCTCCATTTTTTTTGTTTTCTTCTCTGTAAATGTTGGCAATACGATTTAATTCTTGAAGCTGACTCTGAAAAAAGTTCTCTGAAGAAAGTCTGGTTGAGCCTGTAAGAGTGACCCGAGGACTTTTTGAAGAGAAGCTTTTTTCAGAGTCAGTATTATCTAAAACTTCTTGTGCTTCCTCATAACTAAATCTTTTATTAGAATTTATTATAGTTTTGCCAAACCACCTATCCAAAACTTTTCCAGTACTTTTTTCAATATCAAAAACTGCAGAAAAGGCAAACCTATCAACATTTGGTTTAAGAGAACAAAGGTCATTACTCAAAACTTCTGGAAGCATGGGGATTGTTCTGTCCACTAAATATGTAGAGAAACTTCTTTTAAGTGCTTCTCTATCAAGAGCTGTGTCTGGTTGAACAAAATAAGACACGTCAGCAATATGTACTCCAACTCTTATTTTCCCTTCACCAAGGTCTTCATAAGAAAGAGCGTCATCAAAATCTTTGGCATTAGCAGGATCAATAGTGAAAGTGGTAATATTTCTAAAATCTTTTCTTTGATTGCCTTGAGAATCAGAAAAAAAGTTCTCTGAAGAAAGTCTGGTTGAGCCTGTAAGAG
>CAYXQM010000007.1:0-9639 GCA_964467495.1 uncultured Candidatus Saccharibacteria bacterium
TGTTCGTCGTTTTTTTTTTCATCTTGACGACGAGAATTTTCACTAGTGATTCAACGGAGGATTTAATCTCCGCCGTAAGAAAACTGACGAGTTCCTGCTTTTTCATGGGATTGCCCTTTCGCATTCCGTTTTTCAGAGGCCAATGTGCGCATTTCGCATCTGCGAAACGCAAAATTCAACTCTATGTATATTATAGCAAATCTATATAAAAAGTCAAGACCCGACAGTGCATTGAACGCAAATCGGGCCTTTAGCGGCTCTGTTGAGCCATATTTTCGTGACTGGATTCCTTCATCACTTCAACAAAGTACTCAGCCACCATTTCTGTGAACAATCTTCTCTTATAGCGGTCCTCTGTATAGTACGGAGTAAGTATAAAGTGATTCTTGGGTCTTCGTTTTTTCGAACGGAAATAATTAAGTGGTTTGAAAATACGATCCCAATGGGTAATCTTTCCGCCAATTTTCCAAAAATCCACCATCCCGAACTTATACTGAAGCAGTATTGTTTGGAAATCAGATTCCGATACATGAGAGTACTCGTCTTCCCATCTGTCTCTAAGGATTTCACAAATTTCGGAATCCAAATTGTACAAGTCGATGGTCACTAGGTAATTGGGCACAGACAGCAGACGGTAAAAGCCGTCAGTTTGATGATGAACATCAAGTCTGCTTCTAGTTGAAGGTTTTAGCCTTAAACCGCTTGGGTCAACACCTTTTCGTCTGATCCTCTCATACACGCCAAAATATAGAAGCTCCCCCAAACGAGTAGCAGGATAATCTGGCCCAATATCTTTATTAATCAAAGCCCTCATCCCCCTACTAAAAGATTGATACTCTTTGTAGCTTTGGTCACCAGAACAGCGACCAAATAAAGCTGTCTCAAAGTGGTCGCTAGTTTTGTAATGCACTGGTACTCCTCCTTTTTACATCCTACCAAATATGTGTTCAGAAGTCAAGGTTCCCCCTCCCCTTTGGGGAGGGGTTAGGGGGGTGTTATTTCTTCCAATTATTGATTGTTACCAAGAGAGTAGAACCAATAAAGATGGAGGAATAGGTGCCGATGAAAATACCGATGAGAAGAGCCAAAGTAAAATTCTTTATAGTCTCCGGGCCAAAGAGATAAAGTACGAAAATGGCCAGAAGAGTGGTTAGAGAAGTGTTTATAGAACGCATTAAAGTTTGACTAATACTATCCCCCACGATAGTCTCAAAATCTTTTTTGTTTTTTGATTGCTCATTTCTATGTAAATTCTCTCTAACCCTGTCAAAAACAACAATAGTATCGTGAATAGAGAAGCCGAGAATGACCAAAAGAGCGGTTACAAAAAGAGTATCTACTTCAAAGCCGTAAAAATGGCCTAATACCGAAAAGATGCCTGCCGGGATGAGTACGTCGTGGAAGAGGGCAGAGATAGCAACTAACCCGTAAGTCCACGAGGAAAGAGGTTTGGATACTTTTCTAAAAGCAAAAGCAATAAACAAAATGATAGCCAAAAGCACTAAGACAATTGATATCCACGATTTTTGGACGGCTTCTTTTCCTAAGATCGGCCCCACGTTACTAAAAGTTTTTTCGGATGGAGAATATTTACCGCCGACAGAAAGATTTTGAATTATAGAATCCTTCTCGTCTTGTGATATTTCTCTAAACCTTAAAATAAAACCCTCTTCAGAAGACCTGACTGAAGCTTCCTCAAAGTTTGAACTCTTTAGAATTTCGCTTACCTCAGCAGAATTCGGTCTATCTCCCCCAAAAGAAACGTTTAACAAACTGCCTCCGGTAAAATCTATACCCGGACGCAAACCCCACGCCAAAATGGCAGCTATTGAGGACAAAACCATAATGGCCGATATGATGTAAAATATTTTTCTGTTTTTTACAATTTGCATGAGTTTGAGATAGAATTATTCCTTATTTTCTTCTTTACTAATAGCAAACAAGATTGTACGAGAAGCAGTAACAGCTGAAAACATTGAAACCAAAACGCCAATAAAAAAGACTAGGGCAAACCCTTTGATTACTGGAGTGGAGGCAAAGTAATACAGAATTACAGCAGTAATAATACTAGATAAGTTGGAATCACGAATAGAACTCCAAGCCCTATGAAAGCCTTCCTTTAAAGCCTCTTGCTTGGTTTTGCCTTTTTTAAGCTCTTCTTTGGTCCTTTCGAATATTAAAATGTTAGCATCCACCGCCATACCAATAGATAAGATAAATCCAGCGATACCTGCGGCTGTTAGAGTAACCGGTATTAGTTTAAATAAAAGAAGGTTAATGACAGTGTATATTGCTAAAGCTAAAGCCGCCACTCCGCCTTCTACTCGATACCAAGCAATCAAAAACAGAGCTACTACAATAAAGGCGTAGAATCCAGCCGTAACACTAGCACTAACCGCCCTTTCTCCCAAAGTAGCACCAATAGTTTCAGTGCTTAAGAGAGAAATTGGCATTGGCAAAGCTCCATAATTCAAATCGCGGACAACTAACTTGGCTTGGTCAGCGGTAAAATCACCGGTAATTACCGCCTCTCCGTTTGGAATTTCTTCCCTAATATAAGGGGCTTCTATCAAATTGCCATCTAAGAATATACCTAATACTTTGCCTATATTTTCTCTGGTGATTTTGGCGAAGAGTTCTTTCCCTTCATCGTTAAATTTAAGTCCGATAATTGGCTTATTCCCAAAATTCTGGTCAAACTGAATACTGGCTTTTTTTAACATCTTGCCAGTTAAACCAGTTCCCATAAACATTTCAGAAGCGTTTAAGCTATTTGGGTCAGTTGCAGATTGAATGGCGTTCTCTCCTTCTTTAGACAGAAGTCTAAATTCCAAAACAGGAGTTTCCCCTATTCTTTTTATGGCTTCAGCCACATCTGTCACTCCCGGTAATTCCACTATTAATCGCTGTTCCTTATTGTCGGACCCAAAGATACCGCCTTCTTCTACCTGAACAATCGGTTCAGAAACTCCAAAAAGGTTAACTCTTCTTTCTATGGTGTCTCGCAAGGATTGCATGGCTGAAGAAATATCAGTGCTTTGGACTTCTGAAATATCCGCTTTGTAAACTAAATGAGTACCGCCTGACAAATCAAGTCCTAACTTAAACTGGCGATTAGAATCCGGTTTTTGACTATTCCACACAAAATAGCCGGCGACTACCGCCAAAGCTATGAGTATTATTGCCCAAAATCTGTATCTAGCCATGCCATTAAGTTATCACATTCCGCTTCTAGATAAAAGGGCTTTTATAGTCTTAAGGGCAATTTTTAGATCCAGCATAAGAGAGCGGTTTTTGATGTAGTAGAGATCATAGGAAAGTTTGCGACGAGTTTTTTCGGCATCGGCATTTACTTTTGGTGGGTCATGGTGATAAAGCTGAGCCCAACCTGAAAGTCCCGGCTTTATCAAGTGCCTAATGTTGTAATATGAAATCTCATCTTCGTAGTGTTTAACCAAAGATGGGATTTCTGGTCTCGGACCAATCATTGACATATCTCCTTTAAGGACATTCCAGAGTTGAGGCAGTTCATCTATTCTTAATTTTCTAAGCCAATTACCAACTCTAGTTACTTTATCGTTAACTCCCCCATTCAATGAATCACTCATAGTTCTGAATTTTCTAACTTTTATTATTTTATTATTTTTACCGATTCGCTCTTGTTCAAAATATATACTACCGCCATCATCTATTTTTATGAGAATATATACGAACGGATAGAAAACTAAAGAAATAATACCGCCAACGAAAGATAACACCACATCCATTATTCGTTTCAAAACGTCATAAGTAATTCTAGACTCAGTAGATATATTTTCCAAAAACCAATTATATCTGACTAAAGAAAGCGGTACCCTATCAAAAAGATCTTCGTAAACTTTATACATATCTATAAATTTGACCCGAGAAAAAATAAGGTTGTATAAATGAGGCAAGATTGGCTCAACTTTTTCGTTTTTTAAATCAATAGCAATTATCTGCACTTCTTCCGAATAAATCCGAGAAAGTACTTCTCCTTGGAAATCCATACCTTGAATGCGGTCAAGATCCACTGAAGAAATAAATTCTAATCCGTATCTAGGATTATTGTTGACCTCCTCTAAAAGTTCTTTCATCTCTTCCCCACTGCCGACGATTATGCCTTTTTGTTTTACTAACGGATGTAAAACTCTGTCGCCATAAATTCTCCAGACAAGAATAAAACCGAAGGAAATTATGAGGTAAATAAATAAATTTGTTTTAGGAGTAATCCCAAAATAAGGAATGAAATAAAAGAAAAGAACAGCAATAAAGCTGTTAGCGATTTGAGTGTTAAAAACAGTTGAAGGTAAACGGCTTTTTAAGATTAGGGTATGTTTTTCATAAAGTCCGGATATAAAAAACGCTAAAATCCAGACGCCAATAATTATTGTAAACGGCCAAAAGTGTAAACCCCATATATAATCAGAAGGAATACCCCAATCACGCAAAGCTAGAGCCAACCAAAGAGAAAGGTACAGGAGAACAATATCTCCAATAAATAGGGCCACTGTTTCTTTTTTACCCGATATGGTCATTTGTTTAATTATAAGCTTATGGTCTTTACTTTGCACCGCATTATATAATAGCTTGAAATTTTAGTCAATTTGTGCGAGAATTCTTAATTGTATGCAAGAAAAGAAGAAAATTTTGTATGTCATAACTAAAGGAAATTTTGGCGGCGCCCAGAAGTATGTTTTTGATATGGCGACCAACCTCCCTAAAGATAAATTTGAAGCCGTGGTTGCTTGTGGTAAAGGAGATTTATTAAAAGAGAAATTAAGAGAAGAGAATATTAGGACCATAGATCTCCCCTATTCCCAAAGAGAAATCGATGCCGGAAAAGATTGGTTGGCATTCAAAAATTTAATAAAGATAATAAAAGAAGAAAAGCCGGATATCGTTCACCTAAATTCTTCTAAGATTGGCCTGTTGGGTTCTCTAGCTGTTTTATTTTTGAAGCTCTCAGCCCCAAGTTCTAAACTTAAAGCCGTCTTTACTTCCCACGGTTGGGCTTTTAATGAACAAAACAGATCTTTTGTTTCCAAAATGGTTTTCTATTTTGGTCACTATTTAACAGTATTTTTTTGTAATCAAACTATCGCTGTCTCCATAAAAACCAAAAAAGATATCTCCTGGCTACCGTTTATAAAAGACAAAATAGAGGTTATTTATAACGGTATTTCTGATTTTAAGAGGATTTCCAAAAAGGCAGCTTCTGAAATTTTGGTAAAAGAAAGAGGTCAGATTGTTATTTTTACTTTAGCGGAATTGCATCATAACAAAGGACTAGATGTAGCTCTTCGTGGCATCACTCTTTTACCTGTAAATATCAGAGAGAAAATACAATACTACATTGCTGGAGACGGAGAAGAAAAAATAAATCTGCAAAAATTGGCAAGCGATTTGGGAATCGAAAAGATAATTCATTTTTTGGGAGAAGTAGAAAATGGGAAAAAACTTCTATCTGGGGCAGATGTCTTTCTCTTCCCTTCCCGCACTGAGAATTTACCGTTCGCTGTTCTGGAGGCTGGATTTTCTGGTCTACCAATTATTGCCACTTCCGTTGGTGGCATACCGGAAATAATAAAGGATATGCAGAATGGTATTTTAGTGCATCCCAAAAATCCCAAAGAAATCGCCGAAGGTATAATGTATATCTTAGACCATAAAGAAAAACAAAAAGAATTTGGTGAAGCCATTAAACAAACTGTGCAAAACTTTTTCTCCCTTGAAAAAATGCTTTCCCAAACTCTGGGTCTTTACTCTAAGCTCTTAGCTTTCTAAACCACCCCCACCATCTCATTTTTAGCTTCTTCTTTGTGTACTGCCCGAGCAAAAGTATTTTGACCCATGAGGATACCGATACCCAAAAATTCGGCCACCATATGGGAGCCGCCATAACTCATAAAAGGCATGGTGATACCCGTTACCGGTAGCAAACCGACATTCATACCAACATGAATAACAAAGTGGGACAAAAAGAAACACCCCAATCCCAAGCCATATAGAGTTTCAAAATTAGAAGCGCCTTTTTTTGATATGTCTATAATTCTCCAAAATACCGTTCCGTATAAACTAAATAAAATTATTATGCCCACAAAACCCCATTCTTCGGCAAAGGCGGCAAAAATAAAATCAGTCTCATATTCTGGTAAGAACTTTAATTTAGATTGACTCCCCAAACCAACGCCTTTGCCCATTATTTCTCCAGACCCTACCGCAATAGTAGATTGATAGGCGTTGTACCCAGCCCCGGAAAGATCTGTCAGCGGATGAATAAAAGATACAATTCTAGCTCTTTGATAGTCTTTAAAAACAAAAAACCATAATCCTCCAAACACTAGCAGAGCGATAAGGAAAACCGCTAGCAGATGTTTCTTGGAGATGCCGGAAACAAGCACCATCCCCAACCATATCAGGAAAATTATTATGGCTGAACCAAAATCTGGTTGTAAAAAAACTAAAAGAAAAATTATAAAGGTATAAAATCCGGAAGTTAGAATGTGGCGGACGTTGGCAATTTCTATGTGTCGACGACTGAAATATTTTGAGAGGAGCAAGATGATGGCCAACTTACCAAAGTCAACCGGTTGGAAAGCAAAAGCCCCAAAATCAAACCAGCTTTGAGCCCCTTTAAATACAGATCCTGCGATAAACAAAAACAGAAGTAAAAAACAAGAAACGGCAAAAATAATGACTATAGACCCACTCCGGCGAAGGAATCGCCAATCGACTACACTAGCCCCGAAAAGAGCAGCGACTGAAATAAAAAGCCAAATTATTTGTTTAAGAAAAAAACCGTTTTCTGTCCCAATCCGAGCAGGTACAAACGAATTCATTGTCAAAATACCAGCCACAGATATAAAAAATATTGACCCAAAAAGAAGCCAGTCTACGGAATAATAAATTTTTTTCATCATATGGCGTCGCCAAATATTTTATAGGTAATTTCTATCCTAGCCGGGATTTCTTCGCAGATTCGAGATGATATGTCTTTATAAATAGCTTTTAAATCGTAAGCAGAAGGGGCAAAGAAATAATTACTTTCTCCGGAAGCGATAATTTTAAGGAAAGATTCATTTATGTTCTCACCCAAACCTATGGTATATATTATCAAACCATCCTTCTTAACATCAGCAGATTCTTTGACGGCCAGATTTTCTGCATATTTTATATCATCCTCTTCTGTGCCCCCGTCCGGATTTTTAGGATTGGTGGCTATACCATCCGTTAGCAATATGATAATTTTTGAAGCTTCATCCGAAGCCCGAGGAGTTACTAACTCTTGCCAAGCGGAATGAACAGCTCCATATATATTTGTGTATTGGGTAGCTCCTTTTTCAATAACAATTGAAGTCACAGCCTGCTCTGCAGAGTTAAAATTATCCGTCAGCAATAAATCTATCGGGTTTTGGGGTTCAGTAGCGAAAGAAATTAAACCAACTTTATCACGAGAACTTAATTCTCTCACAAACGAAGTTGCGGCTTCTTTGGCTAAAGTCAATGGCTGAGGAGGATTGGAGCCGAGAGAGGCCATAGAGCCAGACCTATCCAAAAGAAGGACGACGTCAGAAGGCTTCTCGCAAACTTTTGAACCAAGATTGAATGGTTTCGGCCAAGTAAAGAAAATATTAGCGTTTTCATTTTTCTTCAAATCTTCTACAAAAGTTCTGGAGGCAGCTACCGCATTATCGGAACCATCAAAAATAGTGATAACTAATTCAATATTTTTTATTTCTTCAATGCTATTGTTTTTTATATTAGCTTCAACCCGGGGAGCACTATCTAATCTCAAAAGAGGAGTGTGGCTTATACTAATATTTGGAACAGCTTCATTATTTTTGGTCCAGACGATATTGTTTCCAAGTTCAAAAACAGCCCGCCTCGGTCTTAGCCCGTCTTTGGTAGTAATACCACCTTCAAAAATGCCAACCGTTTTGTTTTTAGGTAAGATGGTAGCCCCAGTTCTTTCTTCTAAAATTTGATTATCTTCTCCGTACATAGTAAAAGTATAAGGAACATAAGTAGCATCTACATTAGTATTTGCATTTTCAACATAAACCAAAGCGCTCCAAGTACCCGGCAAGACTTCAAATAATCGCGGGTCCCATCTTATAATCGGCTTTAAGATGCCTGTGTTGCAAATCAAAGAACACGAGCCACCGCAATCAATACCAGTCTCATCGTTATTTTTCAGGCCATCAAAACAAGTCGGTGCTCTATACCAAAAATTCCAAAAGATGGCAAAAGAAACTGCAGTTAACACTAAAACTACAGCACCTAAAATAATTGTTTTCCTCCGAGACGCCCAGGAATTCATATCTTAATTATAGATTAAAAACTTAGTTCTGGCGACTAGCTACTTTCCCCTTGACGAGTATCATCGCCTCAATAGAGCTTAACTGCCGTGTTCGGAATGAGAACGGGTGTTGCCTCTACGACGAATCACCAGAACTAAATCTTTAAAATAAACTCGATCTTTTATTTCCACAAACAAGTAAATGTAGTTTTAAATTCTCTAATCAGCCCAATCAAAGTTGTTCGGGCGAATAGAATGGAAAATTAGTACGCCTCGGCTCAACACATTACTATGCTTACACCTAGCGCCTATCAACGTGATCATCTCTCACGATTCTCATAACGATTCCTAATCTTAGGGTAGGCTTCCCTCTTAGATGCTTTCAGAGGTTATCCAAACCCGACTTAGCTACCCTGCGATGCTCTTGGCAGAACAGCTGGTACACCAGAGGTCAGTTCACTCCGGTCCTCTCGTCGCTTAATTATTCTGATTATTTCAGAAAATTTATTCCCCTATCACTAGGAGCGCAGACTATATCTTTACCCTCTGCATTAGATGCAGTTCGGGTATTGGCATATTACCTATGCAAGCCGTCATTTTCTACGAAATGATTCGCCGTTGCATAAGTCCATCCTTTCGGATAAGTCGTTACGGGGTCAAACCTAATTGCATTAGAATTTCTTTTTTTGTTCTTTTCTTCTTTGTAACGTAATTCTCGTTTTGAATAACGAGAACTAGATCAACTAAAGTTTCAAGTTCTTTTTTTGAAAGTCCCGAAAACTTCTTGGAAGAAAGAATTTTGCAAGCACTTAATAATGCTTGGCTCTGGATTTTTTTGAAGTGAATGTATGGAAAAAGTTCGTTTAGAATAGTAGCCACTCTTTTGTAACCATTTATTCTAAGCTCACTCATCCCATCATTTCTCCTTGAGATATATCCTATATTGAATACATCTCTAATCCAAAGCAAAGGGCTTTCATGCCGAGTATCTTGATAAAAACAGATGGTGGGCATAAATCTTAAACCGATTTTGCCATCTGAACGCTTCTTTATTTGAAGCATCAGACTACCATCACCGTCAAGAAATCCAGCAATATAAGCTCTTTCAATTTCTTTTGCATTTTTAGATCGACTTCCCACGGTATTATCTTAATTAATTCTGGTCCTCAAGTAAGTTTATACTCACTATTGTACTTTGGTTTCAGGACCGAAACAACAAAAGTTATCAACAGATCCAAAATACTTAAGACTTCACCGTTATTAGCCAAATTGTCATCACGAATTACTTCGTGAAGTAGCAATTTCTCACTAGGAGCAAA
>CAYXQM010000008.1:0-9499 GCA_964467495.1 uncultured Candidatus Saccharibacteria bacterium
TGGAAGGAAAAATACTGACCTATTTAAGAGATCTATTTTACTTGTTCAAGATATTCAATAGGTCTAACTCCATAGCGGTCAACTCTCTCCATCTCAACGAAACTTGCTGATCCAATCATAACGACACCTATCACCTCATTTTTCTCATTTATTGCAGGTCCGCCACTCATACCACTTACCAACCCCGGACTAACAAAAAAGAATGGGTAAACTTCTTTTTGTATCGAAAGCACCTTAACGTCTGGATAATTAAGAATTTTATAATCATTGAAGGAAGCATAGCCAGCCACTGTAATAATTTGTCTTTCGGTTACCTTACTACTATCTCCTTTTGTGAGAGAATAATCATGTCGTGGTTCAATATCCTTATCAAATTTAAGTATGGCTAGATCTAAAGCTGAACTTTGAGCAAAAATAGAAACTCCATACGTTATCTTTACTTCATTTTCCCACCTACACGCTTTAATTTCTGAATGGTTATAAATTACGTGGTAACACGTTATCAATTTCCCATTGAGCATAAACGCGGTGCCATTAGGATATCCATCAACTTCTAAAAGCCAACTACCGCGTCTAATCTCATCAATCTGATTAAGCGCATATTCTGGTCTCCCAACAATTAGATTGTACCGATTTGCTAAAACTCTATAAGCTCTATCTTTATCACCTCTTATGTAGCGAATGAAATTGAGCTTACCAGTGATTCTAGTTAAGAGGAGGTTTTTCTCTCTTTGATCACTAAAGCTTGATGTTTGATAATAATGAAGCATTGCTCGAACTTGTCTCATTAGCTTTCTTCTAACATTAACCTTCTCATTAATGACTAACCCTGTAACCTCCTGACGCATTCCACGATTTCTATATCTAATTTTATGCCGATTAATTTTAAACCCATTGTCGCGAATTATAGCTTCCAAAATATCACCTAAGCTAATTATTATTTGCCCATCTATATAATCAATACTAACAATGGCGCGCGAAAATTCTCTAGTTAGTGATGAAAAAGTTATATCGTCAGCATAGCGAGTGTAAACACATTTTCTCTCTCGAGCCAACTTTCTCATCTGGTTATCTAAACGAGCACAAATCATATTAGAGACTATCGGTGATGTAGGTGCTCCTTGTGGGAGATAACCAAAAGGGCTACAACATATTTGTGCTAAAACAACAGCTACTTCTTTTGGTAGTTCATATGGCTTACTCATAAATAAGCCAATAACTCGATTTATTATTATCGCGCTAAAGAAATCTTCGAGATCAATGTTAATAATTTTGTTATTACCTACATGCCCTCTTGCATTTGTTTTAATACTCTTACCAAATAAAAAACCATGAGCGCAATGTCGTGGTTTATGGACTCGCATCAAGATGTAATTAAGTTTTCGTTGAACAATTTTAAGCGTGGAAGCAGGTGCATGTATGGTTCTATATTCTCCAGATTTCTTCGGAATCTGAAATGTTTTGTAGTTATTTTCTTTATTTCTATAAAGAAGAAAAATTAAAGTTTTATCTGTAATCTCAAGTAAATCAGCTACATCTTGACGATTTTTCAGTCGTAAAAAAGCACCTATAAGATCGGGGTCTGATTTTTTAAGTAATATGTCCATTTGTTGATTAGCCAGGAAGGGGCGTGCAGTATAAATTCACTAACCGCCAAGGCCATTTATGGTCCAGATACGTTTAATAAACATAAAATCCAGAAAATGGCGCGTATGTGCGACTTTGGAAACGCCGTTGAAGGTACTCCAACGAAATACAATTTCTGCACGCCCTTCTTAGCTATCTGGAATAATAACGCCTAAGAAACAAAATTGTAAGCAAAGTTCAATTTTGCTATATTAACAAAAGTAAAGTATGACAATAAGTAATGAGGAAAGAAGAGAAGTGTCTACTGAAAAAACTTAAGGAATCTAATGAGAGTTTGCTCTCAACCTAAACATTTACTGCAAGCTATAAAAAGAAAAACATCAGCTTTCACTGACGTTTTTCTTTTTTGGCTCCGCATCGTGAACGACGTTAGAACCGCTATTCAACGACAAAAAGAATATATTCACATTCCAGATTTGAGGGAACAACACCAACTACCTTAATAAATCAAGTAATTTTTGTCTCTCAAAATCTTTGTCTAGCAAAAAAGATGCGATACTATCAATTATTTCCCGCTTAATTTCCTTATGCCTAGGAATAGTTGTCTTCTTTCCATTCGGGATGCATTTAGCAAAGTTATGCTTTGCTCCCTTCTCTATAGAAAGACCTAATTTTTTTAGAGCTTTTATAACTTTTTTCTCTTTACAAGGGAAATAGAAATCACTCATTATGTCCTTTGTAAAACAAGCGCTTCATTAAGATATTTTTCTGGTACTTTTATATTTAACTGCTTACGTAATTCTTCTGGAGGAAAAAATGTCGGCATATATGGCTGATAATTACTTGGAATTTCTAAATAAGTATAAAGAGCATCGTGAACCATCTCAAAGAGCTCTTCGCCGTTTTCTGCTTGAGTTATACAACCCGGTAAATCATTCACAAAAGCAACATAACCACCGTCCTTAGAAGATTTTATAGAAACATTAATTTTATCTGGAAAACGCCACTTATAAGCAACCAGAACTTGAGGTATAACCTCTTCTTTTCTAAAAAAGTTTAGCATGATTTTATTTTTTGATTTTAACAATAAAATTAGTTTCTGTCAACTCCCTAAAACCTCTTTCTAAGTATAACAGATTCCACTCCATTCTATTACTCTCCCCTTGGTAAACAAGTTTGGAGGGTAATAAAACAAGAACTCGAGTTTTCTGGAATTATGAGATTTACAGAAACGAATATCTCTTTATAAAAATTACCAACAAATATTCGGTTCACTTCCGATTTTCTCCTTGAGATACTCCCTTACTTCTTTATAACTTCCAATCCGATCAATAAGTCCTTTTTCAAGAGCAGAATCTCCCAACATGGAGGAACCGTCAGCAAGTAATCGAACAGCGCTCACGGAAAGATTCCGATTTTCCGCAACTGTTTTTATAAATACTTCATTAATTTTTTTAATATCACGCATAAACAATTCCTTTTCTTCATCGGTAAGTTTTCTGTTTGGATCTCCGGTATCTTTAAATTTACCTATCGAGAGACTCACGAAATCGTATCCTTCCAGTTCATTGTAACGAGTGTTTTCTACATATGAACCAGTTACGCCAATACTTCCGACATCAGACAATGCGGACGCAAAAATTATATCCGCTCCTGTTGCCGCCCAATACGCGGCAGAATCTCCGCTTTCTCTAATAAGCGCAACAGTCGGTTTTTTTGCTCGTTTCAAAGCATTTGAGACCTCTTCTGCAGCAACTGGCAGACCTCCATAAGAATCAATATCAAGAACAATCGCCTTTATGTTTTCTGCGTCTTCTGCGATATTAATGATAAACATAATATCTTCTGACGATGCTGAAAGCGGAGCAGAAGAATCTGTGATTCCATTGTATGTATAAAGATCTCCATGCAGATCAATTCCGGCAATATTGCATCCCACTTTGGAAAATGGTGCCTCGCTTTCTGTTTCTATCCCAGAAAAATCAGGAGTAGAAGAATCGGAAAGGAAAAATATATAGAAAACCGCCCAAAATGCAATAATAGTGATGCCTATAATAACAAACCAAAGCGCGCCAAACATTCCCCTTGCTTTTATTCCTCGCAATTTCTGAATCATTGCATTCATATATTTTTAGTATATCACGCAAAGCAAATTTTTATTTAACTGGATTATTTATAAGTATCTTTTCGGACCCATTTCGATGTTCCTCTTGAGAGATTACAGTATCGTAAAGACCTATTTTTTCACCCTCATGTTTATTTATTCCAGCATAAACAAGGCTAGCATCTTCGTATCGCTTAAACTTATAAACCGCATCATTCATCAGTGCGCTGTTGAATACCCCAAGACTAACAAGTAATTCAAAATCTTTTTGAGTTAACCCAGTAACTTTTTTAAATAACCCGGGCTCCAATTTTGTGATCACGTCTTTCAGTGTTCTTTCACGATAATCTGTAAGATACATAAAAACAGGAATGCGAGTGGCGAATTTAATAAGCTTCTCCTGTACCTGTTTACGAAGACTTTTATATTCTTTTTCTTCTTCTGTTAGCTCTTTTTTCTCTTTTTTTGGCAACTCTCTATCGTTCGTCTCTTTTTTTATTTTTTCAACAGACTCGGATTTGTTAATAATTATCTCAATATCCTGATTTAAGTTTCTAAACCCTTCAATACTCATGAGCGCGTTCATCGCTGCCTTGTTATTCATCAATCCGTTTAATGTATTATTATCGACATTTACAAGTAGGGCACTTTCCCACCGTCGCGCAAGAAGTGTTGCCGTAGTACCACTCATTGCTATATCTAAAATTCCCGCCGCATCAATTTGCTTCATGGCGCTCCCATCATACGCAAGCACCGGAAGAAAACTTATAAACTCAGCTACTTTTGCCTCTGGATTAGATTCATTTACATTGAGGCGACAACTATATTCAGCAATTTGTCTCAGTGCTCTATTTGGCGCAAAATCAAAGATATAACATTCTTGCTTGATAATTTCTTCTTTGTTTGGAGATTTGTTATCTGGATTCTTAACAGTCCATGAAGATTGAACACGAAAGGCAGCTTGAAAATATGTTTCCGGAGTTGAACAATTACGAAGCATAAAAATACCCGTCCAAGGTTTAACCGTTACGCCAGTCAAAAGCTTTCCACAAGTTAAAGTGATAGTTTTTGATTCCAATGGATCTTCCATAGCCTTCAGTACTGGTGGAAGCGCCTTCATCCCAATACCCGCACCAAGACCTGCCGCTACAATGACCTCAAAATCACAATAAAAAATATTTTGTCTCTTTTTGAGTAAATTATGCATTGCGTGGCATGAAGCAACCGAAGGAAGAAACCAGAGCGTATGATTCAATACACTTAAAAGCTCTGCGTGCGAAAACGGCATCGGTGGCTTTTTTGCGCCAAGTTTTAAATTATCGATTGTTGTTTCTAAGAACGAACCCCGAATCAAATCAAGCCATTTTTGAACTTCATCTTCATAAACGAAATTTGCATTTTTACCCTTGCCTTCCGCTGAGAAAAACAAATTCAGATCAAATTCATTGAATTCGCCCTGCTGTGCTATATCAATTATTGAATCTGGAAGCTGATACGTCATCATCACCATACGCGGAAGAGGGGCGTACGGATTAGAACCCTTTTTGTCGTTCCAAGAATTTTTAGCTTTTTGCTCATCAGAATATGTCCAGTTATAAATTTGCTCCTCAATAAACTCGCCAGATGCTATTGCCCTGAACGGAGTCCCTGAAAGATACAAATACGCCTCGGTTTTGATAGGTAATATTTTTTCATCGAAGCTTTCTAATCCATTACCTTCAGCAAATTCTTGTTCTTTTTTCTCCTCTGCCTCAAAAAGCTCTTTTGCATTCTCACGCCATGCACCATAATGATATTCATCAAACACAATACAATCCCATTTAGTTTTATGTACCCATTTATTCTTTGTTTTGACACCACCCGTGCTTTTATTTTTCCCTAGATAATCTTGAAATGAACCGAAACACGCGAAAGGTTTTTTAGTATCGATATCTTTATGCCAAAGCGTGTTCTCTGATGCTGAAATAAATTGCCAATTTTGAAAATCAACATGCTCCTTTAAATCGTCATCCCATGCGCTTTCCACAGCCGGCTTAAAAGTCATTACTAAAATCTTTGTCCATCCCATTTTTTTTGCCAACTGATAGGTTGCAAATGTTTTACCAAATCGCATTTTGGCATTCCATAAAAAATGCGGGGTCTTGTCGGGATTTTCTTTTTTATAACTCCCAAAGTAATCTGCCGTTTTTTCTACCGCAGCTTCCTGTTCTGGGCGCATTTTAAAATTTAATCCTCTAGTATCAGTGCTAAATTTTCGATTCTTTATATCACTAATAGCTGACTTAATGTCTTTTACGGTGCACTTAAACCATTCTCCATCTTTCCTCTTAATACTGCGACGCTTCAGATGCTGGTGAACTTCATAATCTGTAAAAGTTGTGCCGTCATTCCTTATAGCGATCTCTTCGAGAACAATTTTATATTTAAGTCGACTAGTCATTAACTGTTCAGCAACTCGGTCTTGTGCATTACGAACAGTGTAACCCACCTTAAATAAGCCCTTGTGTGAATCAACGCCTATAAGTTCATAGGCGTAAATTGTAGGACTAATTTCAGGTTTTTGTGGAAAAAAAAATTTACTCATATTATTTTATTCTCGAGTCAATAAATTTCCATTCACTTTCAGTGATACCCCACTTGCTTCTAAGCATTAGATCTGAATATTCACCTTTGTATTCACATAGATTAGGAATAAAAATAAATTTCTCTTTTGTAACGTGTTGCGACACCACTGTTTGAAGAAGCAGAAATCTTACTATCTTAGTAAAAAGGTATGATCTAAATGAGAGGGCTTCGGCTTGAGTCGAGAAGGCTCCAGCAACTAACCAGGATTCCGTACAACATTCCCCAGGCTTCGCAATAATTGTGTTCCCTTCATAGTAAAACCCTACTGGTTGTGAAAAATCTGTCTGTCCGGCTATAGGAGCTGGAGGTATAAGTACTTTCCACTTATTTAACAAATTTTCTGGATCATTAATATCAGTCTTTTTTGCGTATTTAAGTCCAATTCTTTGAGTAAACCAACAAGATACCCCACTTTTTGCTGGTTCATAGTTTGTTTGCAAACCAAACGGCTTTCTAGATGAAACTAATTTACTGAGAAAATTGCCATCCTTATTCTTCTTTATTACTTTTTTTATTATAGGCACTGCCTCACTGTGTCTTATAAAAGTGTCGAATTCATTTAGAGCCCTGACTCCTGTTGTTCTTTTATCACCTGATACACTTGTTATTTCACATAATCCATGAGAATCTCTGTCCCATAAAAAATAGCAGATACCCCCAGCGATATCGACCCCAGGAAATACTTCCGAAGAATTTTCAAAGTCGACTATTTTTCTGATTCGATCATCATTGAGCATTTCAATTCTAAACTCATCTAAACCTTTTCCTCCTGCATACCATCTTGCAGGTATAATCATGATCAAAAAACGAGGGTTCATTTTTTTAGCTTGGCGCATAAACAAATGGTAAAGCGGTTTAGCGCTCCTACCAAAACCACTATCACTTAATTGATAAGGTGGATTACCTATAATTACGTCAAATTTCATATTATTTATTATATTAGGTTTTTTATTATGTATAAACTGGTAAGCGTGAGTTTCGAGCCCTTCCTCACGCTGATACTCTGACTGGCTAGCTCCACAAAAAGAGCATCTTCCATTTTTCCAATCATGAGCTGTCTTTTCAAAGAAAATATTGCCTTGATCGTTGTTAAAAAAACTAGACACAGAATATTTTCCATTGGCAGTTTTTGAACAATATAAACTGCGCCTGGAAAGCAGTGATGTTAATTCAGTAATTCCTATTCCAAAAAGCTGATTTTTATAAATATGATCGATTCGTTTTTGAGCATTAGGGATTTCTTCTTTCAGTCCTTCTAATAATCTTTTTGCAATTTCCCGAAGAAATACTCCAGATTTACAAACTGGATCCAGAAAAGTTGAATTTTTATCTTTCCAAATTTCTTTAGGGAGTAAATCCAATATTTCGTTTGCTAACTTTGGCGGAGTAAAAACCTCATCACTGCTAAGATTCGCTAAACATGATAGAACATCCGGATTGTAATTATTTTGCATCTTCATAATTGAGTGACAAATAGTGGACTAATGGAAATTCTTTAACTGGCTTAGGTGTTAGGACCTCTTCTCCTGTATCCGATATCTCTTTTATTGAGTCAAATGGTAGGGTATTAGGATCAAAAAAATCAGCCAGCGCCGCAAACCTGAAATCTCTTCGTTTTATCATTCCGCCATTTACTAAAGACCATTCGGAAAATATTATATATCCTTTGCCGTCATTTATTTTTAAAGTCAGTGCGTCACCTCGTAAAATGTTTCGCCTTAACACAAAATGAATGCTTGTCTTAAACTCATCTTTACACTTGTCCTTGTACAGCTTGGCATATACATCGTTGAAGATAGTGTACAGACGCTCAATACACACTTCGATATTATCTTGCAATAATTCAACTCCATATACACTACTTACGGCAAGAAACGCCATTCGTTCAAATTCAGGCTGACTTGAGCCATATTTTTTCTTTACTATTGCGAGTTTTCTTTCAAGAATTGCGGCTAAAAAATTTCCGTTACCACAAGCGGGCTCAAGGAAACGAGACTCTATTCTTTCTGTCTCATTTTTAGCCAAATCAAGCATTGCATTCACTTCTCGTTCTTGAGTGAATACTTCACCATGATCCTTAACTCTTTGTTTAGACTTTATTTGCATAAATAACCTTTTTCCTCTTAAAAGAAATCTTCATCTTTTGCTAATATTTCAGTGTTTAAACTTACCTAGTGATTCGTACTATTTTTATTCATATTTTTTCATAAAATTATCCAGATCAACTTGTTTAATCATCCAGATCCCAATTTACCTAATTCTACCCCCATTTTCCCGATTCCGCACGTTGGGTAAAAACACCACTAAAGCGATGTTTTCCCTTTTTGTATGACTCCTTTTTGACTTCCCTCGTCGTTCTTTTTTCAAAAATAACTCACTCGGGATGATTAAAATTCTATTTAGTCCCAAAGTAGGACTCGCCTCTCGTTAGCACTCGAAACCTTCGGCTCCCAAGAGAAGTCTGCGGCCTTCGGTTCGAGCATTACTCAAAAAATTAGAAACCAAAAACGCCCATAAAGGGCGTTCTAGTTTCCAAGCTCCGCAGGTGGAACGTGTTCTCCCTCCTCTTTTTGTCCCATCTTTTTCAGATAATAGTTGTATGACTTAGGGCGATTATGATTAGCCCAAAGAGCAAGAGAAAAAACACCAACCAAAGATAACAAAAAACCAAGTTCAGTGTATCGAAGATCCAAAGTTATATAAATCCCTCCAAAAAGAATTATAGCTGGCAGAAAATTCCATCTAAGCAAATATCTTAAATATTCCATTTTATTTGATAAATTTTCTTTGAGCCGGTTTTTCATAGATTATTTGTTCTGTAATTTCTTTATAAGATACGCAATTCCTAATTTCAGTCCCCAAACCAAGCCAATGACGACCAATACGTCACCTAATATACCGATCATGATAAGAGATAGTGAATCTCGGCTGCCTAGTAAAAGATTTAATCCATAACCAGCACCAAGTAAATGCCACCACTTTATTTTGCTTAATTTTTCTTTTTCTTCATTCATTATTGTTTTCTAAATATTGGAACTCTTCTAGAATTCCCACAATTAAGCGCGCCCACCAAGCATGTAACCACATTACTGCGCTGATTCGACAGTAATATACCACTCCATCTCTTCATCGTCCTTGCAAGCGGCTACACCGCAAACTACGTTATCCGAGAATTGAGCAAGA
>CAYXQM010000009.1:0-2497 GCA_964467495.1 uncultured Candidatus Saccharibacteria bacterium
TCTTTGAGAGATTCTGGAACGTTGCCAGAGATCATTCTCATGGCCAAACCTTCAGCAATGGCAGTTTTACCAACTCCAGCTTCTCCGATAAGTATTGGGTTATTTTTGGTGCGTCGAGATAAAATTTGAATGATACGTGAAATTTCTTCATCTCGCCCAATAACAGGATCAAGTTTATTTTCTCGCGCCAATTTGGTCAAAGACCTGGTGTATTTAATAAGAGCTTTATTTTTTGTTGAAGGTTGAGTGCCAGTCATTCTCCCCTGTTTTATCTCTTGAATTAGAAATAGAATTTTTTCTTTTTCTATCTTAAATTTAGCCAGAATATCTTTTGCTTGACTGGGCACCTCTAAGCAAGAAATGAAAAGATGCTCAGTAGAAACAAATTCGTCATTCATTGAGGAAGCCACTTTTGAGGAATTTTCTATTACATGAGCTAGGTCTGGTGTTAAATAAATCTGGTAGGAAGGAGCCATGGTGTTCCCGGTAGTTCCACCTTCCATAGCATCAAAAAGAGAGTCCGTCAAAAGAATGGTGTCCACATCCATTTTATCCAAAATAGAAGCTACCATGCTCTCTTCCTGCAGAATAAGGGCTGCTAGCAAGTGTAGAGGCCCAACATGATTTTGACCGCGCTCAATAACCAGCTCGTGCGCTTTTCTTATTACCTCTTTGGCTTTGGTTGTAAAATGATTAAACGGCGTCATATGTGTATTATAACAGAAATCCTGATTAATTAAAAGCCCTCCCGTAAGTGAGTGGGTTATTTAGCTAATTCTTCTAAAGCTTTGGTGGTAGCTGATTTTACGATATTTATTGGGATAAAAGAGTATTCAGTATCTAATTCACCAACGGGCGCTTCAAGACCAACCACTTCACCAGAAAGGTTTAATACCGGGCTACCAAAATGAGCTTTAGAGATTTTTATATCAGAGAAAATATTCTTGACGGTTTTCTTGTCTTCTCCAAATTTCAACTGAAATATTCTACCAATAGAAGCGGCATTTGAATCTCGTCCGCTAATGGCAACTAGAGATTGGCCGATTTTTAGAGTGTCAGAGTTTCCAAAAGTGGTGGGATAAAAAGTATATTTTGAACTCTCGCCTTTAGGAACATTAGTTTTTATAAACACTAATCCATTCTCATTATCTACAAAAGTTTTTCCTGAAGAATATGTTTGGCCATCATAAAACAAAATTGTGTAAGTAGAGGCAGCATTATAGCTTCGTAAATCAGCAACAATCGTTCCGTCAGCCGCAACAACAAGACCTATACCGGAAAATACTTCGGTGCCATCAGCTCCGGCTGTTTTAAGTCTTACTATAGATTTTTCATTCTTAGCAATAGATTCAAGAACTCGATCTTCTTCATTAACCACAATAGTTGTAACAACTTTTTCCGGCTGTCCTTCTGCAGGCACTACTCTTTCAACGGTTCTTTCTACTACTCGGTTTATTTGCTGGGTCACTTCTACTGGAGCTTCACTAAGCAAAGTGAAAGTAATAATCCCCGTGCCGATAGAGGTAATAAAAGTTATCAGCAAAACCAGAAGTATAAGTTGGTGTTTAGTAAGATCTTCCATATTTATCTAAATAATAGCAAAATAAAAAACAAAAAACAATTTAGTGGATAATTTATTTGATTATTTTTTTCAAGGCTTCAATAAGTTTATCTAAATCAGATTTTTTAGTATCACGACCGAGAGTAATTCTTAAAGATGAGTTTGCACATTTTTTTCCACTGACTGCCTCAATAACATAAGAGCCGTTCTCCAAAGAAAGCGAATGGCAAGCCGAAGCGGCCGAAACAGCAAAACCAAGAGTGTCTAGTTTAATAACAAGAAATTCGCTGTCTTGTTTTGGAAAACACACATTAATATTATTTGGTAATCTATTTTCTAAACCACCGTTTAAAGATGAATTTGAGATTTCTTTTAAGATTTTATTTACAGCATGATCGCGTAAAATTGTAAGTCGTTTTGATTCATTTTCTCTTTTCTCAACTGCAATTTCAAGTGCTTTGGCTAGACCGGCGACCCCCACCACATTTTCTGTCCCCGGTCTCAAACCACTTTCTTGTCCCCCACCAAAAATTATGGGAGAAATTTTCGTGCCATGTTTAACCGCTAAAATTCCCATTCCTCTGGGCCCATACATTTTAATTCCATCTAAAATCAAAATATCGGCCCCCAATCTTTCCAAAGAAACGTTTTCATAGAGAATACTCTGACAAGCATCAACCAAAAAATATGGATAACTTTTATTTTTTCTATATTCTTTTATTATGCGAGATATTTTTTGAATGGGCTGAATAGTTCCGATTTCATTATTTGCATGTTGAACTATCACCAAAACAGTATTTTCTTTTAATTCTTTTTTTATTGATTCTGGATTTATTATTCCTTTTTCGTTTGGCGTGATGAAAGAAACCTCTATTTTTTTGTTTTTTAACAGATATTTTATTGGTTCTAAAACAGCCGGATGTTCTATTGAAGAAA
>CAYXQM010000009.1:2597-9359 GCA_964467495.1 uncultured Candidatus Saccharibacteria bacterium
AAAATAGCCAGATTTAAAGCTTCGGTTCCCCCGCTTGTAAAAAATATTTCACTGGCTCGGCAATGCAAAAACCGAGCAATTTTTACCCTCGCATCTTCTAAAACATTTTTGGCTTTTTCTCCTTCAGTATGTAAAGAGGAAGAATTAGCCCAAAATTCTTTTTGAACTTTTTTCATTTCCTCCTCCACCCGAGAATCAACCGGAGTTATAGAAGCGTAGTCTAAAAATACCCTTTTTTGTATCTTATCTCTCATCCTTGGGATAATATCACATTTAGTGTATAATACGCGAGAATGTCAATCTAAAAGGTAAAATGAATACAAAAAACAACAACTTAATACCTCGTCCACCTGTAGTGGTTATTATGGGCCATATTGACCATGGCAAGTCTACTCTTTTAGATTACATCAGAAAGACTAATAAAGTGGCTCAAGAAGAAGGGGGTATCACTCAAAAAATCTCGGCTTATGAGGCAGAGTGTGAAGTTGCTGATCAAAAAAGAAAAATTACTTTCTTGGACACTCCTGGACACGAAGCTTTTTGCGCCGTCAGAGAACGCGGTGCTAGAGTAGCCGACATCGCCGTGTTGGTGGTTTCAGCTGAAGATGGGGTTAAACCGCAAACTCTCGAGGCTTTAAATTGTATCAAGAAAGACTCTATGCCTTTTGTTATTGCTTTAAGCAAAATAGATAAGCCAGGAGCCAATATAGACAAAATAAAACAAAATTTGGCCGAGAATAACATTATGGTTGAAGGTTGGGGTGGCACTATTCCTTTGGTACCTCTTTCATCAAAAACCGGAGAAGGCGTCTCGGAACTTTTAGAAATGATAACTTTACAATCTGATATTGAAGGATTAAAAAGTAATCCCAGTCTGGCTGCAGAAGGATTTGTGATAGAAAGCGGTCTTAACCCCCAACAAGGTATTTCTGCCACCATTATAATTAAAGAAGGTACTTTAAAAACTGGTATGTTTGTAGCTACCGACGGCGCCTATGCCAAAGTTCGAGTGATGAAAAATTTCAAAGGAGAAGATATAGAGAAAGCTAGTTTTTCCAGTCCAATAAAAATTGTTGGATGGAGTAATCAACCGGCAGTAGGTAGACAATTCAAATCATTTGCCGCTAAAGAAGAAGCCGTGGCTTTTGCCAACGCTACAGATAATTTAGAATCAGGTGAGAATCAGGTTGACATTCCGGAGGGATGCGCTTCGTTACCATTAGTTTTGAAAGCTGATAATGCCGGCTCCCTAGAAGCCGTAGAGTATGAACTAGAAAAATTGGGTGGTGAAAAAATAATGGTCAAAATAATAGGCAAAGGTGTCGGAGCCATCACCGAAAAAGATGTCAAAATGGCTAGCGTCAAAAAAAGTTTAGTAATCGGTTTCAACGTCAGTACGGACAAAAGTACGGAAATGCTGGCCATGCGGGATAAAGTGGAAATAAAAACTTTTAAAGTTATCTACGAATTGGTTGATTATTTAAAAGAAAAAGTGAAAGAAGCCACCCCAACAGAGATGGTGGAAAAAGTTACCGGTAGCGCCAAAATATTGAAAACTTTTAGTCAAAATAAAGACAGACAAATCGTCGGGGGCAAAGTGGAAGAGGGAGAAATTAAATCTGGCTCTACATTACAAATATGGCGTCGCGATTCCACCATCGGAGAAGGTAAAATTAAGGAGCTCCAAGTAAAAAAAGTGAAGACAGGAACAGCAGAGGAAGGTCAAGAATTCGGCATGATGATAGACTCTAAAACCGAAATAGTGGGAGGAGATGTTTTAAAAATAGTATCGTTGGTGAAAGAATAAGATGAAAACTCCTATCAGATACAAAGATGAAAAGTCTGCTTCCCTGCTTTCTAAATTTGCAGCTGAATATTTTGAAGCCGAATCAAACAAGGATTCTCTCATAACTATTACCCGCGTTGAAGTTTCCGATCGTGGTCGGAGAGTTTTGATTTTTTTCACTGCCCTGCCACGGGAAAAAGAGCAAGAAGCCCTGGAATTTGCTAAGCGTCGCCGAAATGATTTTCGTCAATTTGTTATGTCTAAAAAATCTTTTGGCTTCGCTCCAAAAATAGATTTTATGATTGACGAAGGAGAACACAACAGACAACGAATCGATGAGCTTTCAAATGAATTAGAGGAATCTGCTAATTGAAAAATTGGTTAATAAAAGCTAGAATTCTTTTTGTACGGCCACGTAGCCAAGTAGCAAGGCATTCCTCTGCAAAAGGAATATACGCGGGTGCGATTCCCGCCGTGGCCTCCGCGAAATTTTAAGGAGCATAGCGACTATAAAATTTCAGCGTCCCGCCGAAGCTTTAGCGAAAGTGGACAAGCCCGGGTGACGTAATTGGTAGCCGTACGAGACTTAAAATCTCGGGATCGAAAGATCGTGTGGGTTCGATTCCCACCCCGGGCACATTGTTTACAGTCTAAAGGATTATGCGTGGCATGAGAAAAGAAACAAAAAAAATTATCCACAATGTTATATTGCAGACCAATTGTTATATATAGTATAATCTGCGTATGTATAATAGAAAAATTTATACAAGTGCGATAAAGAAAGAAGCGAAAAAATTAAGATTACAAGGATGGAGTTACAGAAGAATCGGAAACAAAATAGGAGTACCTAAAAGTACTTTGAGTACATGGTTAAAAAAAGTACCCCTACTCTCAAAATTTAGAGAAAGATTATACACAAAGCAGGTAGAAATGATTACCCGCGGAGAGTATAGCCAGAAAAATAGACGGGCAAAAGAAGTAATTGAGATCATAAAACATGCAAAAATTCACATACCCAAAGTACTTGAGTACGAGACTTATAGATTTATAGGGGTCGCTCTATATTGGGCAGAAGGTACCAAGAAAGGATTGTTCGAAATTACAAATTCGGATCCAAAATTAATACTTTTTATGATCAAGTGGATCAACAAAATTTTTAATATTCCCTCCAACAAATTGAGAGCAAGGCTCAATATCCACAAAAATCAGACTGAAGAAAAAATCATAGAGTTTTGGTCAAAATTATGTGGGATTCCCAAGAAAAACTTTAGTAAGAGTTTTATTAAACCGGCAAATAAAAATTACAAAAAAAACATTTTATATTACGGAACAATAAAAATTACTATCGAAAAAAGTACTGATTTAAAATATACCACTCTTGCTTGGCTTGATTCCCTATTGCCAAATATCTCAAAAAAAGTAGAATTGATAAGTGAACAATCCAAATTAAACCGCCCATAGCTCAGTTTGGTAGAGCAGCTCGCTCTTAACGAGACGGTCCTAGGTTCAAATCCTAGTGGGCGGACAGATTTACAAAAGTTTATGGATGGTTGGTTTAGTGTTTTGTGTATAATTAATTGGCAGACGCTATTGGTTTTAGTATAATATTAGTAATGTATAGAAAAAGAAAAGTCAAAATTAAATGGTCATCTCCTTTTGCTTATGTAATCGGAATAATAACTACCGACGGAAATTTATCAATCGATGGTCGTCACATAAATATAACATCCAAAGATAGAGAAATGTTATTAAAATCAAAACTTTGTTTAGGAATCAATAATAAAATTGGAAGAAAAGCTAGAGGAGGATCAAAAGATAAAAAATATTATGTTTTACAATTTGGTGACATAAATTTTTACGAATTTTTATTGAAGATTGGTCTAATGCCAACAAAATCTAAAAAATTAACTAGTTTAAAAATTCCGTTAAAATATTTTCCAGATTTTTTTAGAGGATGCATAGACGGAGACGGGACTATCATTTTAGCTAATCACCCAGAGAGTAAGCATAAACAATTAAGACTAAGATTATACTCAGCTAGTTTAGATTTCGTTTCATGGATGATGATTAAAATAAAAAAATTAGCAAAATGTAAAGGAGGTTGGATTTATAGCACAAAAAAGAAAAGTATACATGCGATATGCTTTGGGAAAGAAGATTCTATTAAAATAATTAGATTTATGTATTATGATGGAGTAGAGTATTATTTACATAGAAAATATGCGATAGCAAAAAAATATATGGGCGAGTAGCCGAATTGGTATAGGCGCGCGGCTTAGGACCGCGTTGGGAAACCAAATGGGAGTTCGAGTCTCCCCTCGCCCACAAAGTTGAAAATTTTTTGTTTTATGATAATATAAGATGTAGGTTTTCGTTCCGAGTGATTACTGTTGGTCGCCGTCGCTTTAGCTATGGCGAACCGATGGAGGAAAGTCCGAACACACACCAATTAAATTTGGAAAGGTAGTGGGTAACACCCATCTGGAGCAATCCAAGAGGTGCGAACAGTGATGCCAAAACCGAAAGGTAGAGGGTCCCGCAAGGGATAATTTGATAGAAATATCAGAGTGCAACAGCTAAATCCTTACTTGTGTGCAAGGCCGTACGCTCAATTTTTATAGTCGTCCTTTCAGGACTTCTTAAAAATTGGCGGGTGCCGCTTGATCCGTATGGCAACATGCGAGACAGATAAATTATCACAAAGAAACAGAATTCGGCTTATGAGAACGAAAACCTGAAATATGCAAAAATCGCCCTAAAGGCGATTTTTGCTTTTGGTGGGATTGACTTTTTAATATTAAATATGCTATAATTAATAATGGAAAAACAGTCCTTTGAGACTGCAAAAATATTGAGAGGAGAAAGTATATATGAGCAGCACAACAATATTTTCTTCGGCTCCATCACCCGTGACCGAAGACAACATATGGGGATTGCCCAAGAGAAAGTTTCTACTCTTAGGCTCTCTTGTGGTATACGTAGTGCCAAGTATCGTTGGAATCTTTGCGCCACGATGGTTAACTCTTAATTGGGGACTCATCGCGTTTTTCGGTTCCATCGTCCACTTCATTTTATACAATCTGAAAACGGTGAATCCTGACGAATGGGGTCTAGTGATCTTTTTTGGCAGGATCTTGTACCAAGCCAGCGAAGGGTGGGTTTCAGTACCAGCCCCTTTCTGTAGATTAGAGAGAATCCCCAAAGGATTTATGCGTGTTGAATTTGGTTCTCCATTCACCGACCAAGATGGTAAACCACTGGAGAAGGACCCAGATGAAGGCCGCAAAGATGTTGACATCATAATTAGGCAACCCTTCCGGCCAAACTTCTTGACCCTTGACTCCTTAGAGAAAAGACTTGGTAGTGAGGAAAGTTTACCAGAAGAAGCCTACGACTTGCCTAAAGCATATCGTCTACCGAATATCACCAGAGAGGTGGTCAAGAAATTTGGGGGCGATTCTATGCACAAGGCTATCACGCCAAATCTCCAAATCTTTTTCATTATTGGTGTTAAAGATGCGGCGATCTTTTACCGCCTTGTCAAAGGGAGAACGGTAGAAGATAAGCTGATGAATGTCGCTTACATGATTGCTGATCAAGGTAAACACGCCATCTTGGAGGTTGCCGGGAAGATTAGCTTTGGCATCTTTAGGATGTATCAAGGATCAGTCAACCGCCGTCTACGTTACCGAGTCGAACAGATACTCGGAGAAGAGCACACCCGCAGATCAAAACCTGGCACGGAAAAAAGGCGTAAGGAAGAAGAACATCACCCATATCTGGGAATTAATCTGGTGAGTATTGCCATGAAAGAGCCGGGTCTTCCTTACCATGTCAACATCGCCCTATCTTTGGGTGTCGCTGCTGGATATGAAAAGGCGAGAACCATTGCTCTATCGGAGGGCGAAAAAGAAAAACGCACTAACGAGGGATTGGGTGACGCTGCGGCAAAGGAAGCCGATCTAAAAGCTATCGCGGCAGGCGCCGAAGCTATGGCAAGAGTCGCGGAAACACCCGAAGGAGAACTTGCTCTGAGGTTGAGGGCGGCAGAGAACTCCATTAAAGGATCAAATTCTACTTTGTTCCCTATGGACTTCTCCGGACTTGTTGGTGCAGTGACTACTATCAAAAATATTGCTACCGGTAGTCAACCATCATCCAAGAAAACTGACTGATAAAGAATGTTCTCCTCTTGATTTTTGTTGATTTGCAAGCCGTTCCATCGCTGGAACGGCTTGACTTTTTTATCTGAAATGATATAATAGAAGTTAGGAGGCCAGAAATGAAAGAGTTCTTTATTTTGTCGATGTTAGCCCTAATCCTCTCTTTAATCAACAAGTGGAAGAAAAGGGAAGGGCAAGGATTGGAAGGTCTCAAGAGCATTTGGGAATCAGATTTCAGGATCGTAATCTACACATTCATTCTACTTCTGGTTCTCAATCCGATGTTCAAATATATGACCAGTTCTGTGCCGGAGATTTGGGACTGGTACTGGAATGTCAACAATCACCTCTTTTTCGTTTTCTTCAACGTCGGCTGGTTGGCTTATGCCTTTTTCACCTCCAAGCGAGATGAGAAAGATAAGACCAAACCGGTGCCTGAGGCACAGAAGAGAGCAACAGTTATACTTTGGTCAATTCTCATCTTCACAATCATTAACCTCGCAGGATCGGCATATCAAGAATTTGCACGTGGTGGTCTTTCCAAAGAGGCTTATGAAGCTAAGATGGAGATGGAGGCGCCACTTCGAAGAGAAGTTATTCTTCGGGCCATCTGCATGGCTGAATCGAATTGTCAGCAATTCAATAATGATGGTTCGGTCAAGCATGGAGAAATAGACCCAGATGATACCGGTATGTTCCAAATCAATAAGAGGGTCCATGCCGATTTGATTGCTGAAACTGGACTCGACCCGGAGAAAGAAGCGGACAACATTAGGTTGGCCAACATTATCTACGGCCGCGACGGAGCAGCCG
>CAYXQM010000010.1:0-8579 GCA_964467495.1 uncultured Candidatus Saccharibacteria bacterium
TACATTACATATTAGAAGCTGCCCAGTTTTTGCAGAATGAAGAAAATAAGAAATTTAAAATCGTGGGTTGGGGATATTTGCTTAGAAAAGCAAAGAAATTTGTCGAGAAGAATAAACTGACTAATGTCATAATTGATTCGACGCGTTACCCAAGTACTAGCGAGCTAGCTGAAAGACTTAGCGAGGGGGATCTCTCTCTGGGTCAATTTGAAGATAGCCCTCGCCTTAGTCGTACTATACCGCATAAGGCGTACGAATCTTTTGCTCTCGGCGTGCCTTACTTGACTGGAGATGCATCCGCCATAAGAGAGATTACAGAAAACAATAAGACAGCATTCTTTTGCAAACTAGCCGATTCAAATGCTCTTGCTGAGAAGATATTAGATTTGTCTAAGAAGCCTGAATTACTGAATCAAGTTGGTGCAAATTCGAGAACAAATTTTGAAAGGAATTTTTCGGGGACTATCTTGGCAAGGAAAATTATCAAGTCAGTGGGGTGATAATTGTTTGTGTTATAATCGTGCTTAATAAATGACAGAGATAAACAAATTTGGAAGTTTACTTAGGTTCATACTACTCAGTATATTTGTTGTATTTATATTGTTTAGGATACCGGGAACTGGCCTTGTGTATCATCAAGATGAATGGAAAAATGCGAACTCATCGGCAAGTGTAGAAACTGCTGGGGCATTCTTTGCTCACCCACCCTTGATGCAGATGTTGTTTGTATCAAGTTACAGACTTCTTGGGCCAGACAATTTAAGGATATTCCCTTTAATATTCTTTATTGCTTCTGTCTTTTTGCTATTTGTAGTTATTAGAAATAGAGCGGGTGTTAACATGGCTCTTTGGTCGTCATTTCTTTATGTAATATCCTTTTACGGAATTTTAGGTTCGTTAATGCTTGATTTGGACGGTTCTGTTCTCCCTTTTTTGTTCTTGCTTTCTGTTTATCTTTATGACAAATATGTGGGTCAGGATGTAGAGAAAAGAAAAACTTATCTTATACTACTCACTACAACGCTTCTTATTGGCTTTCTGGTTAAGCTCAGTTTTGTTCTAGTTATTGGAGCAATATTAATAGATTATTTATTGGCCAACTGGAAAACTCTAGGCTACAAAAAAATTACCAAACTTGCTATTGGGGTGGTCGGTTTTGGAGTTATCTACACTGGTCTCCTATATATAATTCAAGCTATCTATCCTGCATTCAGTATCAGTTTTATGTTTGGCCATGCGAATCAGTATAGTGCCGAAGAGGGAAGGAATTGGGCCCAAATCATCGTGCAGGGTGTAAAAGCGATATATTATCTCTCGCCGTTACTCTTGATACCTTTATTGTTCTTATCAAAAGAAGTTATAAGAAAGGCACAAATATTTGCTATTTATTTGGTGTTGGGAGTAATATTTTATTTTCTATTGTTCGATTTTTCTCGGGGTGCTCTCGATAAATACCTTATGTTCTCCATAGCTCCGCTTGCTGTGATTGTCGGGATGATAATAAGCAAAATCTTTAAGAATAATAAACTAACGGTTTGGTCGGTAATTATTGGAATTGTTGTTTCTTTGTTTCTGTTTAAACTTAATTTTTTGCCTCACTCGATAGTGCCACTATATCCAAAGTCTGCGTGGTTCGCAAAAGTTCTGCATGGTGAGTGGAACATTCTAACTCCATTTACCGGTGGTTCAGGACCGCTCGGTTTCTATGTCTCATTTCTTTTTATGGCCGGATCTTTCGTAATTGCACTATTTCTAGGACTCATTGCTCTAATAAAAAAAGAATGGAGGCAGAGCATTTTGGTAATTATGCTTATTGTTGGTATTTCATACAACTTAGTATTGGCAGAGGAATTTATATTTGGAAAGATAAACGGCAGTGCTTCAAAAGTAACCAATGAAGCAGTTGCTTACGTAGAACAAGATAATGAAATTCTAAAAGTGATGACTTACAACGACATAGACGCTTATGGTCTTTCAAAAATAAATAAGTATGCAGGTAGAATATATGCTACTCCAGAATCTGAATCTGGATATAAAGAAAAATTTGCTGAATTTATAAAATCGTCAGGTAATTATTTTTTAGTTGTTGATGTTCCACTTATCAACCCTGAAAGCTTTTATGGTAAATTTTTTTCTTCTTGTGACCCCATATTTGAAACAGAGGATGGAAAAATTGATGCAAAAGTGTATAGTTGTAAATCGATATGAAGGAGGAAGAATTAATAACATATTTTGACAACATTGCTTCCGAGCGGAGCAAATGGAAAAAAAGGAATTGGTACTACTATAAGTACCTCAATAATCTGATCAATTTTCTGGTACCCCCCAATAAAAAAGTATTGAGAGTGGAAGTGGGAGATAGCCTATTCTGGAAGGTCAAACCCAGCAAAGAAGAAACTTTTGACTACGTCGTGGTTACCGATATTTTGAGCTATGTGGGCGATGTACAAGGTTTTATGGAGTCGGCCTCTAAACGCCTTAAATCGGGGGGTAGAATAGTCATAAGTCAGTATAACGCCCTTTGGGAGCCTATGTTGCGCTTAGCTTCAAAAATAGGCTTGAGAATGCCCTCTATAGAGCAAAATTGGCTTTCTATGCATGACCTCAAGAACTTCGCCAGCCTAGCCGATTTGGAAGTCATAAAATCTGGCACTAAGATGATTTTCCCCAAATACATACCCTTACTGTCTTCATTTCTCAATAAATTTGTTGCAAACATCTTTCCGTTTTCTAGACTCGGGCTTTTCCATTACCTTGTCCTAAGAAGAAAAGAAATAGTATTTTCAAAAAAAGAAACTGCTGTAACTAAAGATCACCTACCATCATTATCGATAATTGTGCCAGCCAGAAATGAAGAGGGGACTATAGAAAAAATAGTAAGAGAATTGCCTGAACTCGGTTCATTTACAGAAATAATTTTTATTGAAAGTAATTCAGTCGACAATACTTATGAAGAAATAATAAGAGTGGCAGAAAAATATAAAAATAAAAGAAAAATAAAATATGCAAAACAAGAAGGTGGGGGAAAAGGGGATGCAGTAAGAAAAGGTTTTGATATGGCAGAAGGAAATATCCTGGCCATCTATGATGCCGATATGACAGTACCTGCTGAGGAGATGCAGAAATTTTATTGGGCGATTGTAGAGAATAGAGGTGAATTTATAAACGGGTCTCGCCTTGTTTATCCATTGGAAAAAGAATCAATGCGTGTGTTAAATCTATTTGCAAATAAATTTTTTAGCTTTGTTTTCAGCGCCATTTTGGGGCAGCCACTTAAAGATACTCTTTGTGGTACTAAAGTGATATGGGAAAAAGATTATGAAGATATAAAAAATAACAGGCATTTTTTTGGCGACTTTGACCCCTTTGGCGACTTTGACCTCCTTTTCGGCGCTGCTAAGCTAAATCTAAAAATTATTGATTTACCTATTCATTACCAAGAGCGCAAGTATGGCACTACCAACATCAGCCGTTTTCGCCATGGTTGGCTCTTGCTTAAAATGACCGTCTTTGCGGCTCGAAAAATTAAGTTTATATAAACAATGAAAATATGTTTTTTTGGGATATATGACTCCAAATATGCACGAAACGATATTTTGCTCTCGGGTTTGGAGGAGGTTGGGGTGGAAGTTGTTGAATGTAAAACTGATTGGCGCGATCCCAAGAGATATATCAATCTATGGCGTGCGCTAAGTGCTTTAAAAGATGAATACGATTATGTATATGTAGCTTATCCTTCACCTGTTGCTACCATTTTGGCGAAGTTGGTCTCGTCTAAGCCAATTATTTCTGACGCATTTTATTCTATGTATGACGCTGTTGTTAACGACAGGCGCGAAGTATCGGTCTGGCACCCAAGAGCTTGGAAACTTCTTTTACTCGATTGGCTTGGCCTTATGTTTGCGAATGTCATTATTGTTGACACTGAGGAGCATAAAAAATATTGGACATCGTGGTTTCTAGTAGACAAGAATAAAATACACACCGTTTATTTGGGGGTGAATGATAAACTTCTTCATCCTATTAGATACACAGATTCCCAAGAAGGGAAAAAGAAAAATAAAATACTAGTTCATTTCCATGGTAAATATATTCCTCTGCAAGGCGTGCCGAAGATAATAGAAGCGGCAAATTTGTGTAAAGAAAATAAAAGAATTCATTTTAGATTGATCGGTTCTGGCCAAGATTCATACAAAGTTGAAAAGTTGGTTTCTAAATTCAAACTTACAAACATAGAGTTTATTGGTCGGGTTCCGCTTACTCGGCTAAATGAATATATGGCCGAAGCTGATATTGTACTGGGTATATTTGGCAATACATCAAAAGCGGAGAGGGTAATACCAAACAAAGTTTATGAAGGATTGATGGCAGGTAAAGCGGTAATTACCATGGGTACGCCGGCCATTAAAGAAATCTTTTCTGAGGATGAGATTTATATGGTAAAAGGTGACCCACGATCGATGGCCAGAGCAATTATGAAGTTGACAGAAAACGAAAATTTGAGAAGAGAATTTGCCGAAAAAGGCTACAAACGAGTGATGAATTATACTCCCGTATTTGTAGCCAAGTCTCTTACGAACGTCTTAAAAACTCTCTCAAAATAACCCAGATGCCGTGCAGGCCATCGCGGTAGCGGATTTTTTTGCCATCGCGGATAGAGCGTGGTTTGTGAGAGATGGGAACTTCAAAAATTTTATAATCGTTTTTTATTAGTCGGGCAGAGAAGATGAGTTCGGAATCAAAATGTCCCGGTGCAAATAAAGAAATGGTCGAACGAGGGAAAAGCTTGTAGCAAGTCCAGATATCTGTTAGATGGGTATTGAAAAGTAAATTAAACTCTTTGGTTATAAACCAGACTCCGGCGCGAGGAATATGCATACCTTTTCTTTTTATGTGATGTAGATTGCGCGAACCGTAAATAACCACCTCCTCACCTTTTTTATTTTCCAGTTCTTTTATTAAGTTTGGGATTTCAGATGGGTTATATTCAAGATCGGCATCGTGTATTAAAATATAATCTCCAGTAGTGTGGGCTAATCCGGTTTGAACGGCACTTCCTTTACCGGCGTTTTTTTGATGATATATTATTTTATGGTTTTTTTCGTATTCTTTGAGAATTTCACAAGTATTGTCAATTGAACCATCATCTACTACTATTATTTCTTTCTGCCAGTTTAGGATTATCAGATTTGACAAATTAGTTAAAACTTCTTGAATCGTTTTCTTTTCGTTAAAAACAGGCACAACGATTGATATTTTCATTGTATAATTAATAACATGTTTGACTATAAATACAAAATCTGGAAGATTACACTCATCATCTGCCTTGTCGTGCTGGTCTTTTTATCAGTGTTTATTTTGAAACCGGTTATAGATCAAGCCAGCGACAGCCCTTCATATCTTGAGGCTATTCAAGTTTTAAATGGGGCAGAGCAACCGACGAGCTTCATACCAAACAGGATTATAACTACTTTTTTAGGCCTAAAAACTGTCAGTCTATTTTCCAATCTACTCCCCGATTTGCCTTCGGGATGGTTTATCATAAATTTAGCCCTCTATTTTTTATTGTCCGTCACTTTTTATAATCTAATAATAAAATTATTCGGTAGCGAAAAAGCGGCTCTGCTGGGCACTCTTTTTTTAGCTTCAAATTATGCTCTTATAAATTTTGGACTGGGATTTTATATGGACATAGGCGGTTGGGCTTTTTACATCTTTTCAATTTATTTTTTGTTTTTATATTCGGAATCAAAAAATTACAAAATACTTCTTTTGTCGGCTCTTATGGTTTCAATTGGCGGCCTTTGGAAAGAATATGCCTTTTTAGGGGTAATACCCATATTTTGTTTTTTGATTTATGAAAACTGGCCTAATCTTTTGAAGGCTATAAAGCGGGGCCTTTGGCCTGCTCTTATTGTGATTATCCCGACTTTCATTTTGCATTTTTTTGTATATAAAACATTTAACTACACATATCTTGATTGGCTTTCCCAAAATCAAGTTTTATATTCTTATCACTCCAGAATAATTGAATATTTCAAAAGCTTTGGTTCACTTTTTAATTTTCTTTCTATTTCATTTGCTTTGGGTGCTTACATATTCTTAAAGAGAGGAAAGGAGATGATGCAAGAAAAAAAGAACAGAGTTTTTATAATATCCATTCTTTTATCTGTCCTGCCAATCTTTTTTTGGCCGGCTATAACTCAAAGAATATTGTTTATTACTATTCCCGGGGCAATCCTGATTTCTTCTTTGGCTTTTAAAAAATATGAAAAGTATTGGTGTTTATTTTTGATTTTGCTCATTGCTTACGTCTTGGCAAACTTTACGATGGACTCGTTTATCCTGTCTTATGTCAATTTGCCATTTTGATTTTCCATGCCTATAATGCTTATCTATAAATGAAATTCTAAAATATATGGATTATAGAGATTGTAAAGGTGGGCATAAAAAAGACAATTTCTGGCATAAAGCCAAAAGTGATTTGATTCAAAATTTGATGGAAAAAGTATGTCAGGACAAAAAAGAGTTACGAATTCTAAATCTTGGTGCAGGAACGGGGGATGATTTGGGGATTTTGAATAAATTTAGTAAAAATTATGTAGTGGATGTTGATGAAAAGGCTCTGTCTGTAATTCCCGACATTTTATGTGTTGAAAAAAAACTTGCAGATGCTTGTAATCTGCCGTATGAGAATAATTTCTTTGACCTAGCAGTTTCTTTTGATGTGTTTGAACATGTAGAAGATGACCACAAAGCAGTTGGTGAAGTGTATAGAGTTTTAAAACAAAATGGTATTTTGGTTTTTACGGTGCCCGCGTTTCAATTTTTATTTAGTAGTCATGATAAGGCTTTAGAGCATTATCGCCGGTATAGCATAAAAAACATAAAGAATCTTTTATCTTCTTTTTCTAATCCCAAAATTTTCTTTTGGAATTCAGTGCTCTTTATACCGATAGTCGTGAGCAGGATAATGAAAAAGAGATCAGAACCAAAAGTTGATCGAATGAACCTTCCTAATTGGCTGAATACTCTTTTTTATAAATTACTTTTGATGGATGGATTTTTAATCAAAAAAAATATTTCCATGCCTTTTGGGATTAGTATTGTTGGATTTTGCCGTAAATAAAATGTGAAATGACTAAAAGAATAGAAATTCTAATATTTATAATTATAATTATCGGAGCAGCTTTTTTCTCGACATACAAACTCAAGGAAAGCCCCTCAGTTTGGTATGACGAGGGTATATACATACAACTTGGTACAAATCTGGCTGTTGGTAGGGGAATGAGCTTTCAACTGGCCCCAGATCTGCTCAAAGATATGATGCCTGTGTTTACCATAGGTTATCCGTTTGTTTTTATAATGGCCGGAGTATTTAAGATTTTTGGTATAAGCGTCCTTTCCGCCCGTGGCATGATGGTCTTTTTTATCCTCGGTTTTGCGCTGCTGTCGTATTTGTTGGTTAGAAAAAAATACGGGCCAAAATTGACCTTGGCAACTTTGGCTTTACTCATCACGTTCCCGCCTTTATATGGCAATGGCAAAAGCGTACTTGGAGAAGTGCCAGCCTTGTTTTTTATGGTTTTTGCCATGCTAGCCCTGCAATATGCCTTTAAGCCGGAAAGGAAAAAATATATATGGATAATTTTATCCGGATTTTTTATCGGCATTGCTGCCGCTACCAAGCTCAGCTTTTTGGTTTTGTTGCCCAGCTTCGGTCTGGTTTTGATATTTGAAGCCTATAAAAAAAGATTAAAAATAAAAGAACTTATTTTGGCGGGAGTATTCTCTTTCATGCCGGTTGTCGTCTGGTCTTATTTGCAGTATCACTCTTTAGACTCATTACGCTCTCTTTCTCATTTTTATTTCAATCATTACAACAGTGCCGATTTATTCGGCGTTTTTAAGGCGAATATACTAAGTTTTGTCACTGAATGGGGACCGCTTTATCTTCTAATTATGATGGCGGTCTGGACGGTTTCCATTATTATCCGACGGTCTCAGAAAGAAAGTATGCCGGCCGAAGAATCTGTAGCTTTTGTATTTTCGCTCCTAATCTCTCTGGCCTACCTAAAAATTACAGGCTGGCATCGCTATATCTTTCCGGCTCAGATGGTTGCGATGTGGTATTTTTTGCCGGCGCTTTCGTTTGATGTGGAGTGGTTTTCACAAAAAATCAGTTTTATAAAAATCTCCTCGCTTATAAAAAAGATAGGCGTGCCCCTAATCGTTTTTGTACTAGTAAGTTATGGAGTATACAGCACCCTGTTTAATTCCTGGGTGGCGGAAGCTTATAACAGTGGCAAAACAGAATTTTGGGAATCTTATTTCCGGCAAACTTCCCTCGGAACAACTTTCTTCTTCTACGATGCCCCCGAAGTAGCCATATATTCTTTAAATCACAATTATTATCAATATATGCTGCTTGATTCTGCTAGCGGGCCATACGGCTCTTTGGAACCAGTTCAAAACGGCATGGTCGACAAAATTATTATACGTTCAGATTTTTTAAAAGGCGATCGAGATTTATTCCTCAAGCACTACAAACTGAAAGAGGAAGCATACAAGTATTCTAT
>CAYXQM010000011.1:0-7595 GCA_964467495.1 uncultured Candidatus Saccharibacteria bacterium
TTCTGGAAAGGACGGTTGAAATAGCCAATCACAACCCCCGTTAAAAAGCCAATGCAAAATCCAAATCTATAGAGATGCACTAAAGCTATCTCTAGAATATCCATAATATCCATTAAGCATCCTCCTTTCGTCAAAAAACTTTTCCACCCAAAACATAACACCGCCCAAAGGCGGTGTCAATGAGGATACTTTACCCCAAATTAAAATTATACTTCATCTCTCGACTCATAACTATTCTTTTCCTAATACTTCTTGCTCAAGTTTATCTAAAAAATTTTTATTTCTTCAAGCACACTTTTATCCTCCAAGCTCTCCTCAATAATTGTTCCTTGGTAGTTCATAGTAACAACAGCGGTGTGGATGTCCCGAATTTCGAACTAAAATTATCTCAAATTGATCCTTTTGTTAGGAAATTAAAGAAGATTTACAAGTTCAACCCTAAGTGGTTTGAAATTCCTGAAAAATTAAAGTTAATTCACTAATTTCCGTCTTTCTCTTGTAATTTGCCTGTGGATAAATTTTTTAATTGACTTTTAATTTTCTATCTGATATATTTAATATATCACGCCCTTGGGGTAACCCTTGGGATACTGAACCCGAGAGAGCAATCTCTCGGGTTCTATTTTTGTTCAATAAATTCTTTCAGCTTGTTTACCGAACATAGAAATAATCCTTTGGTAATATTATCATATTCTTTCCCCTTATGGTTGGGGCCGAAAACTACAATCGCTTGTCGTCCTTTTTTAATAATATCTCTGACTAAGGCCGCATAATCACCGTCACCACTAAAGAGCATAAAGACTTTCATGCGATTTAAATTATTATAAACATCACAACTTATCTCCACGTCAAAATCACATTTTCTTCTTATTACGGGTTTAATAAGTTGGTGCTGTAAATTGCCGATATCAACGTTTAATTTCTTTAACATTTTATCAAGTTCATCAATTAGGTCATAAATTTCCTTTAATTGTTCTTCGTTTGATAAACTATAAGCGACTCCTTTTTTGCCAATACTTATTTTGGGTAAATTTTCAACTTTTTTGGTAATCTCATAAAGTTTATTGGAAATTTCAGAATTGCTAACCTTTAATTTATCTAATGTATCAAACAACTTTCTAACAACTTTTTTGAAATGCGATTTTTCTAAATAGACTGGTATCCATTTCACCTCTTTACTAACTAGCTTATATCCAATATCTTCAATTTCTTGATGTAATCCCTCTGTTTTTTTATTATTATCATCTTTGCCAAAATAAAAATTCTTTTGATAAATATCTGAATAATCATCCAGATATTTAAAAAGTTTAGCTGGATCGATTTCCCAACCCAGATCATCAAACCAGCCATAAACATTTGACCAGTCTATAGCTACCAAGGTATCACCATTTAGTTTGAATTTGAATATTTCGTCTGTCATATTTTAAATCTCAATTGCATATCTTGGTTGATATGGTTGTTCTGTTATTTCAGCTTCTTGAATACGACTGATAATAAAACGCCTGATACCGTTTTTATCTCTATCCCAAGCAAACAAAGCCTCTCCACTTTCTCCGTCAGTAAAACTGTATGGCTCGATATAGCGCCATCCTTCGCTTGTGCCGTCTTTTTCAACATAAATAACCTTTAATACTTTTCTATCGTGAGCGGCTTGTTTGATTGTGTTGATAATATCAAACATATTATTCTAAATTACTTTTATCAATATTACATTTCAGGCAAAGTGTTTGTAAATTATTGATTACTTAAACCTTCTAACAGTTGTTGCGCGCCACGCACTCCGTATTGGGGCGCTTCCATAATTTGATTCATTGAAGTGTGATCGCCTTGTTCTCTGTAGTAATGGTTCATAGCGCCGAGCGTCATCACTAAAAATATGGTTTGTGCCGGCTCATGCAGCTTATTGAGAACATATTGGATGAGAGCCACAACTGACGGTGGACTATATCTATTCGGCTCAAGAGTTGGAATTTTTGTTGAAATTGAATAAGTGCCACGACTGCTCTCATTCAAATCAGCTCGAAACGACTTTATAGCTTTTGCATCCCGTTTATCAACAAGATAAGCATAGTGTTCTGGCAATTTTGGACGATATTCTTGCTTAAGATTTTTTTTAAAATCGGTTTTCCAGTCGTCGTAGATATTTTGGACATACTCCATAAGACTTTCCGCACCTGGATCATTGCCGATATTGTAAAGCGTTTTAGAATAGTAAAAAGCTACGAGATAAACAAGTCGCTTATCTTTCTCGTCGCTGCCTGTTGTATCAGTAAAGTTACAATCTACAGAAACCTCAAGATCGCTGTAGAAATCTATTGTTGTTTGCACTACTGTTTTTAAGAATAATCCCATAGTTTTTATCGAATCAATTTCTTTATTATTTAAGTTAGTTCGAAATTGGACATCTAGCGGAGAGGGGGAGATTCGAACTCCCGGTGCCTTGCGACACATACGCTTTCCAAGCGTACGCACTAGACCAACTATGCGACCTCTCCAGTTTATATCCAAATACTACTCTAAACTTTTAATCCTCGCAAGGCGGCAATGCGTTGTTCAACTGGAGGATGCGTAAGAAAAAGTTTAGTTAGCCAGTTGCCTGCCCTTTTACCCTTAAAAGGGGAAAAAATAAACAAATGGGCTGTTGAATTGTTGGCTTTTTTCATTGGGCTTGGGTCAGTGGCTATTTTTTCTAAAGCCAAAGCCAAACCCTCGGGGTACCTTGTTAAAAGACCAGCTGACGCATCAGCTAAAAATTCTCTTTTGCGAGAAATAGATAATTGAATTAAAGTGGCGGCTATTGGCGCTAAAATAGCAGCCAACAAAGTCAAAACAAGCATTAAAGCTCCATCTTTTGAATTGCTATTACGAGAACGAAAACCACCAAACATTCCCATTCGTAAAAATAAATCAGCCATAATAGCTACCACTCCCACCAAAACCACAACCACGGTTTGTAATAAAACATCTCTATTTTTAATATGGCTTAACTCGTGAGCTATTACCCCTTCAAGCTCTACTTTATTTAATTTTTCCAATAAACCCCTTGTGACAACTACCACACTGTGTTTGTTGTCTCGACCTGTGGCAAAAGCATTGGGCTGGGCTTCTGGCATTATATAAATTTTGGGCATTGGCAAGCCTGCTGTTATGCAAAGATTTTCTATAATGTGGAAAAGCTCTTGGTTATCTTTTTCTTTAATTGGTTGGGACTTGGTCATAGCTAAAACAATTTTATCACTGAACCAATAACTGCTAATGGAAGATGCAACACTAAAAAACACTGCAATATATAGAATGCTTGGAGTATTAAAGTATCTTGATAAAAGCCAGCCAAATCCAATTATCACAACCAAAAAAATGGTTATTAAAAACCAAGTCTTTCTGATATTGGAATCAGCTTGAGTATATAGTGTTGCCATAGTTTTAAGTAAAAATTAAAACTGCACTTGAGGGGCTTCCTTTTGAGCTTGTTCGGCTATTTCAAAAAGATCCATTTTTTTAAAGTTAAAAATTTTAGCTACAATGTTAGAGGGAAAACTTTCAATTTTAATTGCTAAGTCCCTTACATTAGCATTATAAAATCTTCTTGAAGCTTGCACTTTGTTTTCAGTGTCAGTTAGCTCCCTTTGTAATTCTAAAAAATTAGTTGAAGCTTTTAAGTCTGGATAATTTTCAGAAACTGCAAACAAAGACTTTAAGGCGCCAGAAAGCTGGTTTTCAGCTTGAGCCTTATCTGTAACATTTTGAGCGCCAATAGCATTTGCTCTGGCTTGGGTAACCTTTTCGAACAATTCTCTCTCGTGAGTAGCGTAGCCTTTAACAATGTTAACTAAGTTTGGGATTAAGTCGTACCTTCTTTTTAATTGAACGGCAATATCGGCCCAAGCTTCTTTGGCTCTGTTTTTTAAGCTAACTAAACTATTATAAAAAACAACTACAATGGCCACTAACACGACAATGATACCTAAGATAATGTATAGAATCATATTTTTATTTTTATTTTATTGCCCTGTTGTAAATTTCAAAAACTTTTTTTGAACCTAATTTTATAAAGGTTCATTTGAAATTTTACAACGGGGTTATTTTGGTAAATTGGCAATAAAAATTGCTAATGCTGGATGTTGAACTAACAACTTATCTTTGAATAATTTTGCAACCGCAATAAAATCATCAACCTCTCCTTTAAAGCTTTCCGGGCCCACAAAAATTTCTACCCCTTCTTGCACCAAATTTTTAAGATAATTATGCAAAATTTCATCAGTTTTTTTCTCCTTTAAATAGTTGATGATTTTTTTAAACTCTCCTCTATCAAGCCAAACTCCTCGACAAAAATTACAAATATCTACTTTTACAGAAGAATGATCATAACTAACTTGATACAATGGCACTGCATCTTGAGGACAAATTTTTTCTGTTTTTCCAATATGAAACTTTGTTGGCTCTTCCCATAAATCAACATCAAGCCATTGCAAAGAGGAATCTTTTTGGTCTTTGGCTTGCCTTAATTCATCCTCTGAAAACCAAACTCCCAAACAAATTGGACAATAATCCACCTGAGTGTTATAAAACATGGCTTTTTTCATTTCGCTATTTTGATGAGTTGGACATTTCATAATTTTTCTGAATAATCGCTAATAAGTTTAAGATACTGCTCAAAATCAGAATAGTCATTTTGAAAACTTTCAATAAAAATTTTTGGGTTTAATTCCTCATACCTATGCACTAGCCGATTTCGCAAACCAACCACTGGCGCAAACTTCAAAACAAAATCTTCGGGTAAAATTTTATTTTCTCCCAAAATATGAAAAGTTCCTTCCAAGTCATCAGAAATTTCTAAATTTAACTCTTTTATAAAATGTTGGTTAATATCAATTATCTCGTCAACAATAAGTTGAAAGTTTCTTTCCAATGTTCGTAATTTTGTAAAATCATTTAAAATTTCTTTGATAGAAAATTTTAATAGCGGTTTTATTTCCTCTAAGTAACTTCTTGTTCTCCTAATTTTTTCATCAATAAAAGTTTTATCAAATACCATATTTTTCACCAATTTGCTTGGCGTATTCTCTTATTCTTTGATGTTTTAATTCATAAATCGGCTGCATTTCTACAAATTTATGAAAAGCATAAGCTCGCAAGGTTGGAAACAATAAACAGTCTTCGGCAAACAAAACTTGGCACTTGTCAAAAACCGCATAATAAAGCAATGGTGGAGCGTTTTTTAAGTTTACTAAGTCAATATTATCTGAATGAAAATAAGGAGCCATTTCTGTCATCATTCGCGCTTCTTCCATTAAGTCTAGCTTTCTTTTACTTAAATAAGCCACATCAAAATCGCTTTCATTATGCAATTGTTTGCCTTCAACTCGAGAGCCAAAAAGCAAAACCAGCCTCAAATCATATTTTTGGGCAACTTCTCGCATCAACTTTTCTTTTGTTTTGTCAATTTCCATATTGCTTAAAAAAGCGCCAAGCATGAGCCCCTTGGATGATTCTGCTGAAACATTTACTAAATCACATGCTGGACACACTCATATTATAACCAAAAACTCCCGCAAAAACAATGCGAGGGTTTTTAACTTCTTATCTTATTTGCATTGCTGGGGTTTAGCAGGAGTGCAAGTTAGGACCCCATCCAGAGTTGTGCACCAAGTAATCCCCGCCTTATCTGTATCTCCAATTCCAAAACAACCAGTTAAAGCACCGCTTCCTATCATTACTGTTGTTGAAGCAGAGCTTGAAACTTCCAAGTTAAAGGCAGGCGTTGTCGTTCCGATGCCGACATTGCCATTCGTTGTATTGATTAAAGTATTATGAATGCCTGTTGTAGGAAAGTTAAATATTTTATTTACCGAACCATCGCTTTTTGACAAGTTATTTCCAGTGATTTCCATATAATCGCTGTCATCGCCAGCAGCAAAATATAAAGCATAATCGCCATTGTTTCCTAATTTATTATTTGCAATAATGCCACGAAGCATATGTCTTGGCTGTATAAATTGCATTATGGAATTTCCTGTTATCGTAAAGTCTGTTAAGGTATTTACATCCAAATAGTATCTTATGGTATTCCCGCTAATCGTCACTCCTTTATTGCCAGACGCATCAGTATTAGAAACCTTTAAAACGCTACTATTATTTCCCGTAAAAACAAGATAGTCACAATTGTCAAAATAAACATTTTTAAAAACATTACTTGTAATATTAAAATAATCACAATTTACAAAGTATGAATCACCAGCCACAACAACAGAATTGACAATTGATGCATAGCCTCTTCCCGGAGCATTAAAACCTTTTATATAAAATGCTCCACCTGGGTTAGCTTCAATATCAAGGCTAGAAAATATCATTTTATGACCTGCACTATCTGGAACATCTAAATAGACAGCATATCCATTATCAAAATACTCTAATGTTGATTGAAACAATGTAAAATGCCTTAATAGAGGCGAATTAACAATATGAATCCCATTATCTCTAAAATGATTTATCAACACTCCAGAAATATTAAAATCTGCCGTCCACCTTTTTGTAGCAGTGTCTGATATTCCATTAGAGGTACCCGTTTGATTAATTTTATTGCCATATAAATGTAGGTCCTCAATACGAACATAATCAGCGTCCGCAACTCCAGATTCAATCCCATTACAGTTCGCACCATCGGCAAGTTGTATCTTAGTTCCACTTACCACATTAAACCAACCTTCACCCCTTAAAGTTACTGCATCTTTCAATAAAATAGGTCCATTAATAGTAAAAATACCTGAAGAAAGTTGCACTACTCCTCCTCCTTGAGCCGCAACCCAAGATATAGCTTGATTTATTTCAATCTGGTCAGAAGTGCCATCGCAAGAATAGTCAGATTGAACCGTATGAGGAGACCCGCTTGCAGCAACTACTGTTGTTGATTTTACTACCTTATCAGTCCCAATAGTGAGTCCGCCGTCAAACCTTCCAGAGCCAGTAGTAGTTGCATTACCAAGAAAGTATGAATCGCCAAAAACTGATAAAGGATAATATGGCGTTGAAGTTCCAATGCCAAAATAGCCAGTCACTGTACCGTTGCCAGATACAGCAAAATCTCCACCAACAGAAATATTATTGCCAACAGTAGTAACAGCCTGGGCAATTATTACCGAACAAAACACTATTATTATAGCGCTCGCCACCACAGCAAAAAGTTGTTTTTTATTATTCATATTTTTTTACGCCAGAGGCGGATCCGCTTCTAGCGGAAGCTTTTAATTAATTTATTCTACCCCCCCGTAATTAGTCAAATATAAATATTCACAGGCAGACAAAAACTAACACTTTTATAACGATCGTTATAAAAGTGTTAGTTTTTTGTTATAAATTTAATGCTATCGCTTCAAAACTGTAGCTTTAAATCAATTACAGAAATGGAGCGACCGCTCCGAAATTGTAATCTTTAAAAATAGAGCTACAAAACAAAACCGCTCCGACAAAGTCGGAGCGGTTTTGTTTTGCCTAATTCCTAATTCTTGATTCTTATTTAGTAATCCATTCCGCCCATTGGCATTGGGGGCGTTGGCATTTCTTTTTTATCACTTGGAGTTTCACTTACCACGGTTTCT